>DATJUD010000145.1:0-45102 GCA_035502695.1 Acidobacteriaceae bacterium | reverse complement strand
GCGCTGGCGTTTCTGCTGAGCAACCGCGCCGTGCTGCATGCCTTCCATTCCAGAATTCTTTTAGGGGCTGAAGCCTATTGCACCGCCAACGGCTGGGACATGGTGTTTCTCTCCTTCAACTACTCCGCCAACGTTCCGTGGAAAGAACTGCATTTGCCCAAGGTGGTACAGCGTCATGACGTGGTGCGTGCGGTGGTACTGGCCGGAACCAACTCAGCGAACCTGCTGGAGCTATTCGATCACAAAGGGATTGCCTACTCGGTGCTGGGAAATAACGTGATCGGAGAGCCGTCGAATTTGAAGGGTGACACGGTGTATTCCGACGATATTCAAGGTGGCCAGGAGATGACGAAGTACCTCCTTGGCCTCGGACATCGCGACATCTGGTTTGTGGGCAATGTGCGCCTGCCGTGGTTTGCGCGGCACTATGAGGGCTATCATCGCGCGATGACGGCGGCCGGGTTCGAGCCCAAGTTGAGTGGGCTTGAATTTGACGACGAAACCGAGATGGGCTACATCAACACCAAGTCGCTTCTGGCGCGGGGCGAGGTCTGCACTGCGATCCTGGCGGGCAACGACCAGACGGCGCATGGAGTGTACAAAGGATTGCGCGATAGCGGCCTGAAAGTTCCCGACGACATCAGCGTGGCAGGCTGCGATGATACCGCGAGCACCTGGCTCTATCCTGGGCTGACAACCACGCGTGAATTCCCGGAACAGCTGGGCCAGCAGATGGTGAAGCTGGTGCTGAGTCGCATCGCCCAGCCGAACCTGGCACCGCGGGTGGTGACGATTCCAACGGAGTTGATCAAACGCGAATCCTGCCGACCGCTGGCCGCTGCCAAAGAACTTCTTCCCGCCGAAGTCACCGCCAGCTAGGCGCGGTCAAGGCACTTCTGCAAATAAAAAGCCCACTATCAGGCGGGCTTTGGTGATTGGCGAAAACTCGTGGAGGATCTTCTGGTGGAGCTAGTCGGGATCGAACCGACGACCTCGCCATTGCGAACGGCGCGCTCTCCCAAACTGAGCTATAGCCCCACGTTCCGTGGTGCTGCTAGTGTATCAGCGCCACGAGAAATTCGGAAAAAACCGCGATCATTTTTCTGCGCTGAAGAAGTGGTCGATCAAATAATCACGCAACTGGAAATCAAAATTGCGCGTGTTCTGCGTGGCATCCTCCGCATCCGTGTTGAAGACCACAATGTATGCGCTCTTTGACGCGGGATCGACATAGAAATGGCTGCGAAATCCGTTCTGCCATCCCGCCTTTCCGACGAGGTGAAGTTTGCCGTCGGTATGCACAGCGAAGCTTCCCGCCATCTCGTCATGAGCTCCGGCGCGTGAGGGAAAATCCGCGTCGGGCACGATCGGCACAATTGGCTTCCACATCTCCTCCAGCGAGGATCGCTTCAGAATGGCATCGTATTCGGCTTGATGCGCGGGATCGTCAAGCAGAAAGTTCAGGTACTTCAACATATCTGGAATCGGAGCATTCAGGCCGCCGTTCGAGCGCGTAATTCCCGTATCAAAATTGAATGGATCCTCTGTCAACTTGCCGTTGAGAAGGTCATAGCTGTGGGAGCGATATTGCAACAAAGTGTATGGGCTGCGATCGAAATACGAGTGGTACATGCCCAACGGTTCCAGGACATTCTTGTCCATGTAGACCTCGTATGGATCACCCGAAAGTCGCTGAATGATTTCTCCAAGAAAAACGACCGCAAGGTTGGAGTAGCCGAAGCGAGAGCCCGGGGCGAAGTGGATGCTGGTATACGGCAGCATAGCAACGATCTGCGACCACTTCGTCGGCTCGAAAGGCTGCCACGGCTGGTCACGCCAGGGCCAGGTAGGATCGCGAAATCCGCTGGAATGCGACATGGCCTCTCGAATCGTGATGGCGGAGATGGGGCCATACGGGTCATGCACCACGGACAGTTCGGGGATGTATTTGATCAGCGGATCGTCGAGTGAAAGCAGGCCGCGATCGCGCAGTTGCATGATGGCGATGCCGGTGAAGGTTTTCGTGATGGAGGCCCAGTGATAAGTTGTATTTTCATCGACGGGTTGTGCGGGTGATAGGTTCTGTTTTCCGTAGAGATCCTGAAATACGATCCGATTGTTGTGGACGAGAACCAGACTGCTGCCGACAATTCCATTGCGATGAAGACCGGATTCGTAAAACGTTTTTAGTTGTGCGATATCCTTAGCGGAAAACGACTGCGCCGCCACGGTGGCCGTCGTCAACAGGCACGCAAGAATCGTCAGAAACAGCTGCTTGTTTCGCATCGGGAAACCTCGGCAATGTTTATCTGTACCACGCGGCAGTGCGACGGATGGCATCGACCAGCGAAATTCCATCCTTCAGGTTTAGAGATTGTTTGGCTGCCTGCACAGACGGAACGTAGCGCTGAACGGGCGCACCAGGACCCGGAGTGCGCTCAATCCGAATCTGAATCCCAGGTCCCAGCGTGTCTGCGACCGCTTCGGCAACTTCGCGAATGCTCAAGTCTCGTTCCGAGCCAACGTTAAATGCGCGCGAGGAATCAGCCCGAAACAGCATGGTCCACAACCACAGCGCCAGGTCGGCCGCATACATATAGGAGCGCATCGGTGTTCCATCGCCTTGAATCACGATCGGGCCGCCGCGCATGGCGTCGCGAATAAAATTTCCAATGGCAAAATGAGCGTTCAGCGGAAGGTGAGGCCCGACAAATGCAAAACAGCGGGCAATCTTGCATTCCATCTGCGTGCGTGCCGCGGTAAGACTGCACAACATTTCTGCGATACGCTTGCCTTCGCCGTACACCGAGCTGGAGTTTAGAAGGTCGGGAGCGCCTTGATAACTCTCGGGAATATGCGTCATATCCGATGGCTGGCGTCCATAGACGGCGCCTGAGCTGGTCAGCAGAAATTTTGATGTTCCGTGGGATTCGGCAAACTCCAGACAGTGTCTCGTACCCTCAAGGATTGTCGACAGTAACTCGGTGGAAGGGTCGGTTGCCAACGGATTGGAGGAACTAGTGCGCACGGATTCCGTAGCCGCATGAATCACAAAAGGGAACTCGCCGTCGGGAAACGCAAAGTTTCGTACATCCCCTTCCAGCAAATCGACCGCGGGATTGACCGCAAGATGCGGGGCTCGCTCACGAAATCTGCGCGCGGAACGTGTCAGAATGACCGCCCGCGCTTTCAGGTCAAATGTCTTGTTGGCCGCAATGAAACTTTCCAACAGCCAGCAACCAAAGAAGCCTGTTCCCCCTGTAATAAATATTCGACGCCCACGCAATTCTTCCCACAAAGTCGCATTGTTTTCTAGAATGTAATTCAGATCTGCAACGGAAACCGGTGGCGCGGCGTGCAAGGGGTTCATCATCGATAAAAGTGTATACTCCGCTGCATCGGGAACAGGTTGAATTTGCATCTACGCACAGGAACACCACGTTAGTTGAAATGCGATGCTGCGGCATCGACCAGGAAACGAGGGTTGCAAATATGACGCAAAAATCCAGTGCTGTAAAAATCGGCAAAAAACTCATTGGCGACGGGCAGCCCTGCTACGTCATCGCAGAAATCGGCATTAACCACAATGGCAATCTTGACATCGCCAAGCGATTGATCAGCGTGGCCGTGGCCGCGGGATGTGATGCAGTTAAGTTCCAAAAGCGCACTGTCGACGTGGTGTACTCGGCGGAAGAACTGGCGCGCCCGCGCGAAAGCCCATTTGGCACGACCAATGGAGACTTGAAGGAAGCGCTCGAATTCGACGCCGACGATTATGAGGAGATCGACGCCTATTGCAAGGCGGTCAATATTCCCTGGTTTGTTTCCTGCTGGGATGAGGATTCTGTGGACATCATCGCGAAATTTGACGTGCCCTGCTTCAAGATCGCCTCCGCGTCCCTAACCGATGATCACTTGCTGCGTCACACTCGATCCAAGGGCAAGCCGATTATCCTGTCGACGGGCATGAGCACGTATCAGGAGATCGATCACGCAATTGATGTGCTCGGCAAGAATGATCTGGTGGTAATGCATAGCTGCAGCACCTATCCGGCGTACTACGAAGAGCTGAACCTGCGTGCGATTCCTACCATGAAGGAACGCTATGGCGTGCCGATCGGCTACTCCGGCCACGAAACCGGAATTGCCTCCAGCGTTGCGGCGGCGGTTTTGGGTGCGTGTTCCGTGGAGCGTCACGTGACCCTAGATCGTTCCATGTGGGGCAGCGATCAGGCGGCTTCATTGGAGCCGAATGGAATTACCCGGCTGATCCGCGATATCCGCCTGGTGGAGCAATCGATGGGCGACGGAGTCAAGCGCGTATACGAGCGCGAATTGCCGATCATCAAAAAGCTGCGTCGTGTCGGGGCGGGAGTTTGATGAAGGAAATTCGTGCCATCGCTCTCGATGTCGATGGCGTTCTGACAGACGGCGGTGTCTGGTGGGGTCCGAACGGTGAGGAATGGAAACGTTTTTGCTTCGCCGATATTATGGGCGTGTCCAATGCGCGTAAAGCGGGCCTCATTCTGACTTTGATTTCCGGTGAGGACAGCCCGCTGGTCGACCGATTTGCCGAGAAGTTTCAAATCACTGACATCACCAAAGGCTGTCGAGATAAAGCGACGGCCCTGCGCGCCTTTGCGGAACGGCAGCAACTACCGCTGGCCGCGATTTGTTTCATGGGAGATGACATTAACGACGTTGCCGCGCAAAAAATTGCCGGTCTGTCGGCCGCTCCCGCAAACGCTCATCCTACTGTCCTGGCCGTCGCCAGTTTTATCGCGAAAAATAATGGCGGCAACGGCGCGGTTCGCGAATTGATCGACGCCATCCTTGCCGCTCGCGCCACTTGAGATCGACTCCCTAAGGGTTAAAAAACAAATGCCAAAGCTTTCGGATTATCTTGTCCAGTTTGTCGCGGACCAGGGCGTTAAGCACGTTTTCCTGGTGACCGGCGGCGGCGCGATGCACCTGAACGAATCGCTCTCTCGTTGCAAGGCCATCGAACCCGTGTGCAATTCCCATGAGCAGGCCAGCGCGATTTGCGCTGAAGCCTACGCGAAAGCCACCAACTCTCTTGGAGTCGCGATGGTGACGACAGGTCCGGGCGGCACCAATACCGTGACTGGTGTCGCCGGCGCCTGGCTTGACTCGACGCCTGTCCTGTTTATTTCCGGACAGGTGAAGCGGCCGGATCGTATGTTCGATGCGGAAGGGAAGCCACTGGGCATGCGCCAGCTGGGAGTCCAGGAAGTCGACATTGTCTCGATCGTGCGGCCGATTACGAAATATGCCGTCACTGTTCTCGATCCGTACAGCATTCGCTATCACCTGGAGAAAGCCGCCTATCTAGCCCGTACCGGTCGTCCGGGCCCGGTGTGGATTGATGTACCACTGGATGTGCAGGCATTTCCGCTGGACGATCTCTCGGCGCTCAAAGGCTACGATCCCGCACAGGATGAATCCGGCCAAGCCAGCGCCACTAAGGACTTAGTCGAGCAAGTGCGCCAGACCATCGCCGCGCTGAACAAATCCGAACGCCCGCTACTGTTTGCCGGAAATGGGATTCGACTGGCCCGCGCAGGAAAGGAATTTCACGAGTTGCGGAAGCTGTTGAATATCCCGATCGCTGCCACCTGGTGCGCGGCCGACCTCGTACCAAGCGATGAGCCCCTCTATGTTGGCCGTCCGGGTTCAGTGGCAGCCCGCGGAGCGAATTTCGCACTGCAGAATTGCGATTTTCTGCTGGCGATTGGTGTTCGCCTGGATTTTGCCATCACCGGTTATGCGCCCGACAAGCTGGCCCGCGAAGCTCATAAGGTGGTGGTCGATATTGATGCTGCCGAACTGGCCAAATTACATCCGCACATTGAACAGCCGGTGAACGCCGATGCGCGTGCGTTCCTGACGGAGATGTTGCGTCAGCGAGAAGCCATACGTCCCCGCGATCGCTCTGCCTGGGATGCTCGATGCGCTGACTGGAAGACCCGCTATCCCGTCGTGGCCGCGGAGCATCGCGACCCAGACACCCAGGTGAGTATTTATCATCTTGCGGAAATTATTGGTACTGAGACGGACGCCAAAGATCAGCTGGTCTCCGGCAGCTCCGGTGCCGGTATCGAGATTTTCTTACTTGCCTGTCCCACGCGTACTGGCCAACGCATCTATCACACCGCCGGACTGGGCAGCATGGGCTTTGGCCTGCCCATGTCGATTGCGGTCTGTCTGGCGGCTGGCGGCCGGCAGACGATCTGCGTCGACGGAGACGGCGGATTCCAGTTCAATATTCAGGAGTTGGAAACCGTTGCGCGCCTGAATTTACCCATTAAGTTTTTCGTCCTGAATAACGACGGCTACGCCTCCATCCGAGCATCGCAGAAGAATTACTTCGGACAGGAAAGTATTGGCTGCGATGAGAGCACTGGCCTTACCGTACCCAACCTCGCCAAGATTGCCGCCGCCTATGGAATCAAGTCCGCGCTGATTGCAGATCAGAGGAATCTGCGCCGCGATGTGCGTGCTGTTCTGGACACTCCGGGGCCCGTTTTGTGCGACGTTCATGTCATTCCCGACGAAACCAGGGCGCCGCGTCTGTCTTCCATGCAAAAGCCGGACGGTACTTTCGTTTCTCGTCCGCTGGAAGATTTGTGGCCTTTTCTTGACAGAGAGGAGTTTCTATCGAATATGATCGTGACACCATTGCAAGATTAAAACTAAATAGCAAGCCGTAGAGGTGATGGAACATCATGGAATCCCCTCATTCTGCTGTTGCTTCAATTGCAAGTTTTTCTGCCGTCAGTCTGGAAAATCTCTTGGATCAGATCTCGTCTGAATCCACTGCGCATGTATGGCTACGGGAGAACACTGTTCTCGATCGCCTGCTTGCCGAGTGCAATCGCCGATGCGTGATCTTCGGCGCAGGAACCATGGGCCAACGAGCCCTGTCGGCTCTGCGGAGCGTGGGCGTCCATCCCCTCTCGTTTGCAGATAATAACCCGGTGCTGTGGGGAAAATCTGTGGAAGGCATTCCCATCCTTTCCCCGGAAGATGCGGCCAAATTGTTTGGCGCCGACGCCGTGTTCTTCATCGCGATTCGCAATGAAAATCACTGGTACCGGCAAACATTCGATCAGTTGCAGCACCTTGGTTGCGCACACATTTCCAGCAGCGAACCGATCGCGTGGCGATTTCCGGACAAGTTTCCACCTTTTCTTCTTTACAACCTTCCTCACAATCTGTATGCGCACGCAGAGGAGGTGGTACGCGCCGCCACGCTGTGGGCGGACGAGGAATCTACTGCGGAGTACGCCGCTCAGATTCAGCTTCGCGCGTTTGGCGATCCGATGGGACTGTCCCGGCCGGATCTGGAGGAGTCGTACATTCTGCCCGGAGTGTTTCAACTGGGCCCCGAGGATGTCTTCCTGGACTGTGGCGCCTACGACGGCGACACCATCCGCAATCTGATTGACAACCAAATTCAATTCGGCATGATAGAGGCTGTCGAGGCCGATACTCACTCCTTTGCGCGGCTGGCAAATTATATCTCCTCTCTCGCTCCCGACGTTACGAATCGCATTCGCCTGCACCAATGCGCTGTCGGCGCCAGTCGCAGTACAGTCCGCTTTGACGATACCGGCGGTGTGGATTCCAAAGTTTCGGATGAGGGAAGAATCCTAATCGACATGGTGCCGATCGATGTGATGTTCGCCTCGAAGCGCGTCAGCATGATCAAAATGGACATCGAGGGCGGCGAATACGATGCCCTGATCGGCGCGCAGCAGGTGATTCAGCGCGATCGACCGATTCTCGCGATTTGCGTGTATCACTCACAAGAAGATATCTGGCGACTGCCGTTATTGATTCGCAAGCTTTGTCCGGAACACCGCATGTATTTGAAGGCGTATCGTGGCGACGGCATCCAGACGGTGGTGTACGCTGTACCGCCGGAGCGTGTTCTCGGTAGCCGGCAAGATTTCTGAACGGATATCCGAAAAGCGGGCTTATCGCACCAGCAGCGGAATCAAATCCAGCGGCGCATCCACCAGGATGTTTGGCGGCATAATTTCCAGCGTGTGCGGCGACAGGCCAAAGCTGCAGCCGATCGAAAATGTTCCGGCGTTCCTCGCCACCAGAACATCCACGTCAGAGTCTCCGACCATGACCGTTTGATGGGGCTCAACGTTGGCCTCGCGGAGAAGTGTTTGCAAGCCTAGCGCGTCCGGTTTCTTGGTGGTGAAGCTGTCACCGCCGTAGATGCGAAACATTCCCTCCGCTAACCCCAGCGCTTCGCAGATTGCCTTCGACGGCCCCACCGGCTTGTTGGTCAAGACCGCCATGGTAGGGCGTTGTGGGTGATGGCGCAACTTATCCAGCAAGGGCAACATGCCGGGATACACATACGTATTGTCCAGCTTGTGTTCGCGATAGTAGGCAAGGAAGTATGCGACGGCGTCGTCCAGCAATGCGGGATCTTTCGGATCTCCCAGCGCTCGTCGTACCAGCATGGCCGCCCCATTGCCGATGTAGCTGGCAATCACATCCTCAGGCAATTCCGGGCGATGAAGATACCGCAACATCGCATTTACGGAGTGGGTCAGGTCGGCTCGCGAATCGATCAGCGTTCCATCCAGGTCAAAGACGATCAGTCGAAAAGGCTCAGCAGGAAGCTTGCGGGGCTCAGGAACCATATCTTTACTGTATGCGAAATCGCAAGGCAAAAATGAAACCGGGCTGTCGCGAGAGAGCCAATCGCGGGGGTAGACCATGGGTTAAGATCCACGGTCTACCGTAGTGTTCACACGCGCTAGTTGAAGAGAATATTTCCAGATCCTGTATACACCTGGACAGTCGGGCCACCACCATTCACCGGGCCTTTCAACACGCCGTTGGTGATGTGGCCGGAAAGCGGGGCGGGGAAGTTCGAATCGATTGTGCCCGAACCGGTCTCAACGTCCAGCAGGAACTTTGCGGCTGGGTCAATGTGAATCTGAATATTTCCCGATCCGGTTTCGAGCTTCCAATCAGCGCTCGGCGCGCCGCCGATCATCAAGTTGCCGGTTCCAGAGTTGACCCGCATGCCGCCGTGAAGGTTGGTGGTCGTAATGTTTCCTGAGCCAGTGTGCAGTTTAGCTTCGGTTACAGTCGAATCGCCGACCGTCAGGTTGCCGGCTCCAGTGATCGCCATCAGGTCGCCATGGGCTCCCGTGATATCGATGGTGCCCGCGCGAGTGGCGAATTTGGAATCCGGTCCGATGTTCGTGGCCACGATGCTACCGCCGCCGGCAGCCGCATGCACGAAGCCGCCAATATTTTCCACCTTTACGCTGCCCGGTCCAGTCACGGCTTCGACTGTGGAATTTTTCGGAACGGTAATTTCATAATCGATGTCGATGTTGTGGGCCTTTGCGCCGCCGCAGGTGTCGGAGTCACCGACCTTGATTTCGTTGCCCGTCTGTTTGATCGGAGGATTCGCAACAATCTCCTTGATGTCGCCAGACGTGCCAGTGTTGTGCCAGCTGCTCTTATGTAGCTGGGCCGCAATTTGAACCTTGTTGCCATCAACCCCCGCAACGTGGATCGAACCGGACGTGCTGCAGACGGTGAAGGTGAGATTTCCGTTGACGGTCAGGGAGCGACTGAATTCCGGCTCCGCCGCATAGCAAATGGTCGAGGCGAAAAGCAGTGCAAAAAAAGCCGTAGAAAGGCGTGGAGCAATCATGGGGGAGTCCTCCGACGGAACGTAAAGTTAATGAAAATGTACTACTGCGGCGCCAAAGTTACGAGAAATTCCTGACGGAGGGTTCCCTGAAGACTAACTCCGGCGGGGAGATGGTCGTCATGCCGGAGTGCAAAAACTTCCAGCAAGATGCGGCAGGTTACCCGCGATTTCGACTGCGTTTTCACTTCTTTAACGCATCACGCCAGCACCCGACACTTCGAATTTGCTTTAGACTCGGAGGCGAATGCCTAGTTTGCCGCTATTTCGTGCCGCCGCAATCGTGGCGCTGATCCTGGCCAACGGATTTTTTGTCGCCGCGGAGTTTGCCATGGTCTCTTTGCGGCGAACTCGCGTACAGCAACTGATTGAAGAGCGACGCACCAGTGCTCGAATTGTTGCCGATTTACAGGCAAACCTGGACGAACTTTTGCCCGCCGTTCAATTGGGCGTAACACTAGCGAGCCTTACCCTTGGCTGGCTGGGCGAGCCTTTTGTGGCACGTTTTCTGCTGCCTTGGCTCTCCTTACTGCCGCATGCCAGATTTTACGGTGGTCTCGTCTCCGCCATCCTGGCGTTCAGCCTGATTACCTATCTGGAAGTCATTTTTGGCGAGCTGGTGCCCAAGTCGCTGGCATTACGCCAGGGCGAAAAAATGGCGTTGGCCATCGCCGGTCCGATTCATGTGTTCATGCGCGTCACGCGGCCCTTGGTCCGGCTGATGAATGCTTCTGCGGAGGTCGTGCTGCGTTTGTTTCGGCTGTCTCGCGCTCCCGAGGGCAGTGTCCATTCTCCAGAAGAATTGAAGCTGATCACGACCGCGACCCGGCGCATGGGTCTGCTTCCAGAAAAGCTGGAGCTGATCATTCATCGCGTACTCGATCTCGATACGATCACCGTGCGGGAGATCATGACTCCCCGCCAGAAAATTTTCTCTCTACCGGCCAATCTTTCGATTGCAGAAGCAAATGCTCGCATCACGCAGGTGCAGCGTTCGCGCATTCCTGTTTACGATCCGGTGCGAGGCCCAGAGCACATTGTCGGAGTGGTCTATGCCAAGGATATGGCGCGGCTGATGCATTTTCGCGCCATCATGCAAGCGACGCCGCCCGAAAATGTTGTTCGCGGCGGCCAGACCGAGATGCAGATTGGGCAGTTGATGCATGAGGTGATTTTCGTTCCGGAGACGAAAGCGGTTTCCGATCTGCTGACGGAGTTTCAAACGCGCAGACGACACTTGGCGATTGTTGTCGATGAATTCGGTTCGATCACAGGATTAGTCACGGTCGAAGACGCACTGGAACAAATCGTCGGCGAAATGGAAGATGAATTCGACGTGCGCGAAAGTTCGATGCAAACGTTGGCCTCCGGCACCCTGGTGCTGCATGGCAACGTCACCTTGCTGGATTTGGAAACACAGATGGGGTGGCATTTGCCGCATGACGGTGGTGTGGAAACGCTGGCAGGATTTCTACTGGTTCACATGCAGAAGATTCCCAAGGTTGGCGATTCGTTCGTGCATGGCGGGCGAAGATTTACCGTAGCTTCCATGGAAGACCGTCGCATCACTCGTGTCCGAGTGGAGCCTGTCGTCGCATCTCGTAAGGATCGGGAACAACTGGCCGCCCGAACGACGCAGCCTTCTCTTTTTGATGAGCGTGAAATTCCGGCAGACGCTTCCAGCGCTACGGAACCCTACGTCGAAGCAGAAATGCGCGGCATCATACATCGCGGCAAGCACAATGACGGGAAGGGTTCGGCATGATGGCGGCTTGGAGAACCGTTCTGAAGCGCCTGTTGCTGGTGCTGCCCGTGTTGTGGATTGTGGTGTCGCTGATTTTCTTTCTGATCCATCTTGTCCCCGGCGATCCCGTGGAGCAAATGCTGGGGGAGGGAGCCACGGCATCTGACATCGGCGCCTTGCGTCACGCCTATGGTCTGGACGTTCCGCTGGGCACCCAATATGTTCGCTACTGGAACGGTGTGTTGCACGGCAACCTGGGTCAATCGCTTCGCTTCAATCGACCGGTAACTGATCTGATCTTGTCGCGGTATCCCTACACGCTGGAGCTTGCCATTCCAGCCATTTTGCTCGCCATTTTACTGTCGTTTCCCGCCGGCATCGCTTCGGCGCGGCATCGATCGAAATGGCAGGATCAGAGTCTCGGCGTCGTCAGCTTATTCGGTGTCTCATTTCCCAGCTTCACCCTCGGGCCGATTTTGATTTTGCTGTTTGGCATTGTCCTGGGATGGCTACCCGTTTCCGGCACAGGGTCGTGGCGTAATTTCATTTTGCCTACCATCACCATGGGGACGGCGCTGGCTGCGATTTTGACACGCATGGTTCGCACTTCCATGCTGGAAGAGCTCGGGCAGGATTACATCCGTACAGCCCGCGCCAAAGGTCTTTCGGAACGCGCCGTCGTCTATCGTCACGCGCTGCCCAACGCGATGATTCCTTTGTTGACCGTTGTCGGCTTGCAATTCGGAGTGTTGCTGGCTGGCGCAATCGTTACCGAAACCATCTTTTCCTGGCCGGGGATTGGCAGACTCACCATTTCTGCAATCTCCAATCGCGACTATCCACTGGTTCAGGGTTGTATCCTTGCAATAGGACTTACGTATGTTCTGGTAAATCTGCTTACAGATGCTTTGTATATTTTCGCGAATCCTCGCATCCGCCAGTAAGCGATGGCCTCGACAGAAATATGAAGTCAATCAAATTTTCTTCGAATTTTATTGATGCCGTTTGGCGTTCAATCGATGTCATACTGATGTGTTAGAACTTCTCCTGGGTCGAGCAATTCGCATGCTCGGAAAACCTTTCTGATCAACCAACACCGTTGTTCTGCTTTGCAGGAGTGATGCATTGAGGCTGTCTAGTTTGAATGCCGTGCGACCAGGCTTTGTTCTGGCCGCAATGCACGGGCGTTCATCCTTCCGTGCTCTGGCGATTAGCACAGGTTCGGGTGCTGGAGGAGGCTGGTTCGAAAAACTATTCACTTCCTCTACGAATATCTTTTCGCCTCAGTCGGTGCCTGCGCACGACATTTTTCGTCTTTCCATCTTTGTTCTGATCATCACCGGCGCCATCTTTGTTACAGTGTGCGCGTTACTGGTGTTCGTGATCGTCAAATATCGTCGCCGTCCAGGAGACGACGATACCGAACCGCCACAGATTTATGGAAGCAATCAAATTGAGCTGGCGTGGACGGTATTCCCAATCTTGATCGTAGTGGTGCTGTTCCTTTCCACCGTACGAATAGTCTTCAGTATCCAGAATGCGCCGCATCCGAAAACAGCGCTGGACGTGACCGTCACCGGGCACCAGTGGTGGTGGGAGTTTACCTATCCGAAATACAACTTTGTAACCGCCAATGAATTGCATGTTCCCGTCAGCAAGGACCCAGAAGATCCCATGCCAACGTTTATGAAGCTTGTCACGGCGGATGTGGACCACAGCTTCTGGGTGCCCCGATTGGGCGGCAAGACTGACCTGATGGCCGGCCAAGTGAACCAGATGTGGATTCAGCCCGAAGCCACAGGACTATTTCTGGGCCAGTGCGCCCAATACTGCGGCACGGAGCACGCCAAGATGTTGATCCGCGTCTACGCGCAAACGCCGGAAGAGTTCCAGAAATGGGTTGAGAATCAGCAAAAAGTTGCCGTCAACGATCCCAGTGTCGCGGCGGGACGAGCCGTCTTTGAGCAGAATGCCTGCATCAACTGCCACACCATCCGCGGTACGGTAGCGAACGGTCGCTTTGGACCTGATCTGACGCACCTGATGAGCCGCGACACCATTGCCTCCGGCACGCTGCCGCTTACGCGCACCAACCTGGAGGGTTGGATCAAAGATCCTGACTATTACAAGCCTGGCTGTCTGATGCCGGCGATGAAGTTGAGCGATACGGACATTGCATTGATCACGTCCTATCTGATGACACTGAAGTAAGCTGAGAAAGTGAGAGGCGTACGTCATGGCTGATTCCATACCACTGTCAGGAGTTCTGGATTTAACTCCGAAGGAGAAGCATCCGCGACTGTGGTTAGAGGTGATGCATGAGTGGATTGTGACCACCGATCACAAGAAGATCGGGCTCATGTACATCGCTTCCGCCTTGCTGTTTCTCCTGGTCGGTGGCGTCGAAGTGCTGCTCATTCGCATTCAACTTGCCCGACCGGAGTCGACATTTCTTTCCCCGGAACATTTCAATCAACTATTCACGCTGCATGGCACTACCATGATCTTTTTTGTGGCCATGCCGGTCTTGTTCGGGTTTGGAAACTACCTGGTGCCGCTGATGATTGGCGCTCGCGACATGGCGTTTCCTCGACTGAACGCTTTCAGTTTCTGGATATTTCTTTTCGGCGCGCTGCTGCTCTACTACAGCCTGCTGGGAGGAAAAGGACTGTACGGCGGTTCTGGAATTCCAGACCAAGGATGGTTTGCGTACGCGCCGCTTACCTCGGTTGCATTTTCCAAAAGCCATGCCGCCGACTACTGGGCGCTGGGAATCTTTATCAGCGGCATTGGCACAATCGGCACGGCGCTGAACATTGTCGCCACCACGCTTTGCATGCGGTGCAAGGGAATGAAGCTGAATCGCATGCCGCTGTTCGTCTGGTTGATGCTGGTCACGTCGGTACTCGCGTTGGGAGGAATTCCTCCTTTGTCGGCGGCGCAAATCATGTTGCTGCTAGACCGCTTTTTAGGCGCACATTTCTTTGATACTCAAGCCGGTGGATCTGCTGTGCTGTGGGCACACTTCTTCTGGATCTTCGGGCATCCGGAAGTCTACATTCTGGTGTTACCTGCGTTTGGATTTGTGAATGAAATTATCCCGGTGTTTTCGCGCAAGGCCATCTTCGGATATCCGGCGATGGTGGCGGCATCGGTAGGCATCGGCTTTATCAGCTTCACAGTCTGGGCGCACCATATGTTCACAGTGGGCATGAGCGCCGCGGCCAACACCGCTTTTGTGCTCTCGACGATGATTATCGCCGTCCCAACCGGAATTAAAATCTTTAATTGGCTGGCGACCATGTGGGGTGGAAAAATTCATTTCACCGTTCCTATGCTGTTCTGCACCGCGTTTCTGTTTCAGTTCACCTTGGCGGGGCTCACAGGAATTATGTTGTCGGTGGCGCCGTTTGACTGGCAACTGCACAATTCCTATTTCGTCGTGGCGCATTTTCATTACGTCATTGTCGGCGGAATTCTTTTCGCGTTGTTTGCCGCGTTCTATTACTGGTTCCCAAAGATCACTGGCCGCATGATGAGCGAGCGGTTAGGGAAGTGGCACTTTTGGCTTTTTGTTCTCGGCTTCCAGATGACCTTCGACTTTATGCATATTGTCGGACTGCTGGGCATGCCGCGCGAGATCTATACCTACGAACCCGGGCATCATTGGGGAACATGGAATCTGATCATGACAGTGGGCGCATTTATCCAGGCGATTGCCGTGCTCATCTTCGTCTACAACCTGGTGCGCTCGCATTTTTATGGTGAGCTGGCCGGCAATGATCCATGGGATGCATGGACGCTCGAGTGGGCTACGACCTCTCCTCCTCCCAGCTACAATTTCGCGGAAGATCCGATGGTTCGGAGTCGCCGGCCTTTATGGGACTTGAAACATCCGGAAGATCCCGACTGGAAGTATGACTTGGAGACGGAGAATCGATTGGCGGCGCAAAAATGACGACGATCCCCTTCACCTTCGACGTGAAAGACGACCCGTGGGAGCTGCCGTACAGGGGAAGCGTCGGCATGTGGTGCCTGATCGCCGCTGAATCCGCCATGTTTCTTATCTTTGTCGTCGCCTACATTTATTACATGGGCAAGAGTCTCAGTGGACCCACGCCAAAGGAAATCCTCAAGGTTCCGATTTTTGGAACGATCTGCTTGCTTTCCAGCAGCATCACGATTCATCTATCAGTGGACGGCCTGAAAAAGAAAAGCCAGTTGTCATTTATCGGTTGGCTCGCAGGCACGATACTGCTGGGAATGATTTTCCTGCTGGGCACGGCCAGAGAGTGGCTCGACCTGATTTATAAGCATCACTTCACCATCCACACCAGTCTGTTCGGAACCACCTTTTATTCTCTTGTGGGATTGCACGCGACCCACGTACTGATTGGATTACTCATGCTGAGCGTGGTGCTGGTCCTGGGGCTGTTTGGCCTCGTCGGCGACGATCAATACAAACACTTTCATTCGCTCTCCATGTACTGGCATTTTGTCGATGCAGTATGGGTTGTTGTACTCACTGTCGTATATATCGTTGGAAGATAATGACAAGAATAAAACTATGAACATCGATACGGAAAACAGTCATCCATCCGTGCATGCGATTCACATGCCAGCGCCGACTGCGTGGCCGTTTGTGCTGGCAATTGGGGTGACTTTTCTATTTGCTGGTCTGGTGACGGCGTGGGCCATCAGCGTTTTAGGATTTGTGCTGATGCTGTTCGGTGCGGTCGGATGGTTTCGCAATTTGTTTCCGCACGAGCAACATGAGTCGATATCAGTCACCACTGAAGTGGTGGAAATTAAGAGCTCGCGCGAACAAGTTTTACGCTTGCCTGCCGTCGCGTCGCATCGTCAGTTCTTGCCAGTGGAGCGATATACATTGAGAGCCGGCGTGGAAGGTGGACTGGCTGGCGGCGTTGCCATGATTGCTCCAGCCACGATTTTCGGCCTGATTCGTTTTCACAGCCTTTGGTATGCGCCCAACCTGCTGGCGGCCATGGCCATTCCCGGTTGGGCGGAAAAGAGCACATCCTTTCTGAGCGCATTCCACTTCGAAGGATTGCTGGTCGCCGTGGGGGTGCATGCGCTGGCATCTGTACTGGTCGGCCTGCTCTATGGCGCGATCCTGCCCATGTTTCCCTGGGAGCCGATTGCTACTGCGGGATTTCTCGCACCTATCTTCTGGAGCGGACTTTTGTATGGAGGATTGGAGGCTGTCAATCCGACTTTGAATCAGCGAATTGATTGGCTTTGGTTCATTGCATCCCAAATTGCTTTTGGTCTGGTCGCCGGATTCGTCGTGAACCTGCATGTCCGCGTGCGTACGCCGCAATTCCAGGCGCGACCGTTTGCAGAACGTGCCGGCTTAATCTCGCAGACTTTGGAAGAGGAAGCGCACGACGAGGATCGCACCCAATGAAGGCAAAGATTCCAGCCCTGGGTGCAACCATCATCGCCGCAATGTTTTTGTTGGCGTCTGTAGGTTGTGATCATCTGCCCGGCAAGCCTGGATTCCGTCCGGAAACGATGCGTCCGAGTCAGATCGTCGACTTTAATGTTTTGTATAAAAGTAATTGCTCAGCGTGTCATGGCGACCGCGGGTTGAATGGCCCGGCGCTGCCGCTCAACAATCCGGTATACCTGGCGTGGGCAGGGAAGGAACACATGCTTCCCATCGTTTCCAATGGAGAATCGTTGAAGTCCATGCACGCCTTCGCGCAGTCAGGCGGCGGTATGCTGACCGATCAACAAGTGGAAATTATTGTGAACGGGATGATTGCCAATTGGGGAAAGCCCAGCATTTTGAATGGAACCAATCCTCCCGGCTATAGCGCGACAACAGTACCCGATATCGCCGCTGGCAAAACAGCATTCCAGGCCCATTGCGCGAGTTGCCATGGAGAGAATGGGACAGGCGGTACCGCGACCGGAGCCGCTGCGCAACATAATGTGATTGGTTCTATAGTCGACCCAACCTATCTTTCGTTGATTGGCGATCAGGGCTTGCGCGACCTGGTTGTCGCCGGTTTACCCGGTGAGGGAATGCCGGACTGGCGCGGCCATGGATCCGTCAAACCGATGACCGATAAGGAGGTCACCGACGTGGTTGCATGGCTGGGATCACACCGTATACAGTTTCCCGGCCAACCATTTCCGAGCGCACCGCCGACCGGTGCAGAAGATTCCACGAAAGGGAAGTAAAACCCGCGCAGTGCCGCAACAGGAGTGAGCGTGAAGAACCCATTGAAGGACTTGACCAACGACCCGATCGTCGAGAACCCGATGAATGAGCCGAGCCAGCACTCGCGCAGAAAGTTCCTTTTCAAGGTCGCTTTATTGCTGAATGGCGCAGTCGGCGCCGTCCTGGCTGTGCCGGTTCTCGGGTACGTGTTCGGTCCATTTTTCAGAAAGAATTCCAGCTACAACAGCTGGGTGCCGGTCGGAAATCTTGAGCAATTTCCGCCGGGAGAAACGCGGCTTGGGAGATATCGCAATCCCATGGGGACGCCCGCCGACGGACAGACTCGCACGCTGCCGTGCTGGGTACGGCATATTACGAAGAATCAATTTCAGGTATTTGCCATCAACTGCGCTCACATGGATTGTCCGGTGCACTGGTTCCCGCAGTCCAAACTATTTATGTGCCCTTGCCATGGCGGCGTGTACTACCAGGATGGCGCGGTTGCTGCCGGGCCTCCGCCGCGTGGCCTTTATCAATACAAATACAGAATCGTCGGCAATCAACTTCTGATCTGGGCGGGCGAATTACCCACCCTGTCGACGGAGGCCAGTATCGCCAGGCCGGGGTGCAACTCATGCCAGGTTTAAAACAGAAGAGCATCGCGCTCTATCACTGGCTCGATCGCCGGCTAGGCTTCATCAAGCCCATCACGGAAGCTTCCGAGCATCCGATTCCTTCCAACAGCGCCAGTTGGTGGTACGTGTTTGGCAGCGCAGCCACTGTGATTCTGATGCTGCAGGTAGTCACGGGTATTCTGCTGGCGCTGGTCTATACCCCGACTGCGCGGGATGCCTGGAATAGCCTGAACTTCTTGAATCATGGCTTAACCTTGGGATGGTTTCTGCGCGCGCTGCACGGTTGGGGATCGGATTTCATGATCGCCATTGTCCTGATTCACATGACTCAGGTGTTCATGTTCGGCGCGTATAAATTTCCCCGCGAACTGACCTGGATTGTCGGCGTGTTCCTGTTGCTGCTGACGCTCGGCATGGCCTTCACCGGTCAGGTGCTGCGCTTCGATCAGGATGCTTATTGGGGATTGGGAATTGGCGCGTCCATCATGGGAAGAGTCCCATGGATTGGTGCCTGGCTGGTTCACTTCATGCTCGGCGGGCCCATTATTGGAGCGGCAACCTTTTCGCGCTTTTTCGCATTACACGTTTTTATTATCCCCGGAATATTGATCGCCCTGGTCGGCGTGCATGTGTGGATGGTTCTTCGCCTTGGCATCAATGAGTGGCCGATGCCCGGACGCTTGGTCCGTCGCAGCACCTACCTGCAGGAATATGAAGCCGAGGTCCACAAAGACGGCGTGCCCTTCGTTCCCGACGCTGCCTGGAAAGATGTCACTTTCTCGGCCGCCATTATTCTGGCGATTATGGCGTGCGCCATTTTCTTTGGGCCCATCGGTCCCAGCGGTCCGCCCGATCCTACGATTATCCAAACGGTGCCCAAACCGGATCTGCCGTTCTTATGGATTTACTCGATCTTTGCGCTGGCTCCGCCGCATCTGGAAACGCCGCTTCTGCTCATCACTCCCATCGCTGTCATCTGCGCGATGCTGGGCCTGCCGCTGTATGCCGGTGAAGGCGAGAAACACTGGTCGCGGCGCCCCGTGGCCGTGTTAATGGTGTGTGTGATTGCTGTTTCGCTGTCCATCCTCACCAGTCTCGGCGAACATCCGCCGTGGAGTCCGGTCATGAATGCATGGAGCGCGGACCCGGTGCAGCCAAAATATCTAAAGGATCGTACTCCTCTCGAAAGGCGCGGCGCGATTGTGTTTCAGCAGATGCAGTGCCGCAATTGCCATTCGCTCGACGGAGTTGGGGGAAAACGCGGGCCTGATCTAAACCGAGTCGCGACGCAGATGACCGAGAGCGAGCTGATCCGGCAGGTGCTGCAGGGCAGCGGGAACATGCCGGCGTACGGCAGTGCGCTGAGTCCCCAGGAAACCACGGCGCTGGTTCGCTTTCTTGAAACGTTGAACGGCAATCAGATGCCGGCGCGTAATCTAGCTCGTCCCTTGGCGGAAGGCACGCCGCTTGCAGAACCGCAACAGGGTCACAAAGAGGAATAGCGCGAGGTGCGTTGTGTTTGTTCGAATGGAGCGGACCTGCTGTCCCGGTTTCGCATTTGAAAGACGCATCCGCGCGGAGATGTCATGTCCACACCAGCTCAGGCCATCCTTGATGCGTGGTCACCTCCATTTTGGCTGACCATCAGCGTCATCCTTGTGTGTTTGCTCTATGTGCGTGGGTGGCGTGCGATTCGCCGCACCCGACCGGTTTATTTCACGGTTGAGCGTCTGCTGTGTTTTGTCGGCGGCATGGTAGTGCTGTGGCTGGCTATCGCTTCGCCCATGGATGGCTTTGCCGACACATTGCTCAGCGCGCACATGGTGCAACACTTTCTGTTGATGTCGGCTGTACCGCCGCTGGTACTGTTCGGTGCTCCGGTGGTGCCACTATTGCGTGGGCTTCCGCGAGGATTCGTCAAGTCTGTTCTGGGTCCGCTGATTGCGCTGCGCTGGCTGCGTCGCGTCGCTCATTTCCTGACAGATCCAGTTGTCGCGTGGCTTGCGTTCAACATCGTATTTCTGGCTTGGCATGTTCCCAAGGCCTACGACTATGCTCTCCGTAACGAAAACGTGCATGACTTTGAGCACATCTGCTTTCTTAGCACGGCGCTGCTTTTCTGGTGGGTTATCATTCAGCCGTGGCCGAACCGCTCGCGTCACAATGGCTGGATGATCCTGGTGTATCTTCTCTCTGCGGATATCGTGAACTCAGCACTGTCGGCATTTCTCGCCTTCTGCAATCGGCCGATCTATCAGTTCTATTTCTCGCAGCCCAATCCGTTCCACATTTCGCCGCTCTCAGATCAGATTGCCGGCGGCGTCATCATGTGGGTCCTCAATTCCACTGTGTTTCTAGTTCCCGCAATGCTGTTGACTGTGCGCCTCGCTGGCTTCTCCAGTCCGCCGAGCACGCGATCGCGCATCGCATCCGGGACTCTTCCGGTCTAACGCAACTTTCTTGCCGCGTGTGGTATTGCCGTCTCCAGGAAATAGAAATTTCCCGATGGCGAAGATCCCACTCCGCTGAGCCGCCGGTTGTAGATCACGATGGAGTCGAGATACCAGAGCGGCAGGGTCGGCAGATCCTTCGCCAGAATCTGTTGCACTTGCACATATGCGGTGCGGCGTTTCGCCTGGTTCGACTCGGTCGCCGCCGCTTGCAACAGCGTGTCGACTTCCGCATTGGAATAGTCGCCGCGATTGACCCCGTGCGGCGGAAAGCTGGAAGAGGCGAACGAATACCGGAAAATATCCGGGTCCTCATTGCCGCCGGCCCAGTGCAGGCTGTACATGCCGAACGATCCATGGGAAATATCGGAATAAAATGTGGCGAATTCAAAACTACGCACGTCGAGTGCAATCCCAACCGCCCGCAATTGTTGTTGCAGCGCCATCGCCAGCACCCGCGTTCCTGCATCGTTCGACGTCTTCATCGTCAGATGAAAACGAATGCCGTCTTTTCCCGGCTTATATCCCGCGTCGTCCAGCAACCGCCGCGCTTGCTCCGGATTGTAGTTGTATTGCGCCACGTCTCCCGTGTACGCCCATTGGTCCGGCGGCAGTAGACTGTCGGCCGGATGCGCCATACCACGCAACAGCGTCGCGATCAGCAGCGGGCGATTCATGGCGTAGGCAATCGCCTGGCGCACCCGTGCATCCCGCAAATACCGGTCGCGCAAATTGAACGTCAGATATTGCACCATCGTTCCCGGCTCTTCCGCAATCGCCAGCGTCGGGTCTTTCCGCATCGACCAGATCATATCTGGCGATAAAGCATTCGATGCGATGTCCGCGGATCCCTTGCGCAGCGCCAGTGCACGCGTCATTTCATCGGGAATCACTTCAAATCTCAAATGCGCGATCTTCGGGACGGTCTGCCAACTTAGCGGATTGCGCTCGAGCACAACTTCTTTGTCGAGTTCCTGGCTGGCAAAACGAAATGGGCCAGTGCCGATCGGGTGCTGCTGAAAATCACGACCGCTTCCGTAAGGAACAATGCCGAGCGCGCCATCCGAGAGGTTCCACAACAACGCGGCATCCGGCTGCTTCATGTGAATAACAATGGTATCCGAATCGGGCGCGTCAATCGAGGCGACATTGCGGTAGGCCTGATACTTCGAGGTCAAAATGCTGTGGTCTCGCATCGAATCGAGCGTCCACTTCACATCACGCGCCGTGAGCGGCTGGCCATTCTGAAACTTCACTTCCATTCGCAAATGAAAAATATACGTCAGCGGATTGGGCGTGTCCCACGACGTCGCGAGGTCGGGCTGCAGGTTGAAATGCGCATCTTTTTTGACTAGCGAATCGAAGATCAGTTCGTCGATGCGTTCCGATTGAGCATCAACTCCGACGCGCGGGTCGAGGTTGGTCGGGCTGCTCTCAATTGCGACCGTCACCGTATTCGGATCAACAGGTTTTCGTGCGCACCCTGGCAGGATGGCTGTGCCGCCAAGCGAAATTGTCGCCAATATGATCGATCCTGCGATGCGAGTGAATCCCGCGCGCCAGTTATGCATGCGTAATTTTTCCCAGGATGGCCGCTCGTGTCGCACCTGTGGCTCGCGGTAAATTTCCCGGCTGGCGATGCCAGGTCTGATACGCAAGCAGCGCGAATGCCATTGCCTCTTTCGCTGCTGCGGGTATTCCAAACTCGTCGCTGGTCTCCGTGTTGATTTTTCCGAGCGGCTCCAATTCGCGCCGGATCATTTCCATCAGGATACGGTTGCGTGCGCCTCCACCCGCGACGATATAGTCGGTGGGAGCGTTGCCAAGCACGGGCGCAACGAAATCCTTCCAAGCTTGCCCGATGCTTCGCGCCGTCAGCGCCGTCGCGGTCGCTACTGCATCCTCGGGCCGCTTGCTTTGTTTGTGGCAATCCGCCAGGAAACCGGCGACGAATTCGCGCCCAAACTGCTCTCTACCTGCGGACTTCGGCGGCGGCGCCTGAAAGAATCGTGCGCGCAACTCATGTTCGACCACTGGTTCCAGCACATGGCCACGCTTCGCTGTCGCACCTTGTGGATCGTATTTCTTGTCGAAGCATTTCGTCATCAATGCGTCGATCACCATGTTTGCCGGGCCGGTGTCGAAAGCGAAGATCGCCTCAGGTGAGGCACCTGCCGGAATCACCGTGAGGTTGGCAATGCCGCCCAGATTTTGCAAGACGCGATTGCGTGTGGGATGGTGAAACGCGACGTAGTCCAAAAGAGGCACCAACGGCGCGCCTTGGCCACCCAGAGCCAGGTCCGCAGGTCGAAAGTCCGACACCACCGGAACGCCAAGTTTAGCGGCGATGACAGAAGCCTCTCCCATTTGCCATGTACAGGCGACCGGCGCGCCGAGGAACTTCTGCGCGATGCCCTGGTGATAGATGGTTTGGCCGTGACATCCGACAAGATCGAGCCTCATCGGATGCTTTTTCAGCGCCAACTTCACCGCATCTGCATACAGCTGTCCGAGCCGCCAATGAAGACGCGACATCTCTGCCACAGACGCATTGTCAGCGTTCATCATTTGCAGAATGCATTTGCGAACTGCCGGCGGATAGGGAACAGCTACATGCGCCAGCAACCGCATTCGCGGAAATTTGTTCTGTGAGTTGCGTGGCGCCGTAATTCTTGCGAATGCGACATCAATGCCATCCGCCGATGTGCCGCTCATGATGCCAGCTACGGTCATCACGCGGGCTTCACTCGCGGGAACCCGCTTTATCGGAGAGGAAGTGTTCATTCCGTCGCCTCGGGAGTCGCGCGTGCAATCTTTGCTCGCAAACGCTCCTGCGCGAGTTGTAACTGTCTCAAGCCGGCGGCAGAAAGCGAACGAGGCAAAACGGAACCTTTCAGCAGTCGCAGTTTCGCGCTTGCAACCCGCCTGGCCGCCCTGTCAACCGTGCGTGCGAAAGCGGGTGAACGTTCCGCTTCGATCAGCAGGGCTTCATGCGTGGCCAGGACTCTGTCGGCACGATGACAGATTTCCAGCAGGTCTGTTCCAGCCGCGATGGCTTCGATGGCTGCGGATTCGGCGGATGCATGGTTGAGGACTCCGCCCATTTCCATATCGTCGGAAATCACCAATCCGCGATAGCGCAATTTCGCCCGCAATACTTCTTCGATCCAGAAATGTGATAGGGACGCCGGTCGCGACGGCTTTTCTATTTTCGGGTAGGCTGCGTGGCTTACCATCACCAGCGGCAGCGCGGTACGCAGCGCACGATAGGGCTCCATATCGTGCTCCCACATTTGCTCCCATGTTCGATCGATGCTCGGAGTCGCCTGGTGCGAATCCAAGGTCCCTCCCCCTAAACCGGGGAAATGCTTGCCGCATGCGATGATTCCATGTTGCTTCAGTCCTGCGATGAATTCACGAGCATAAGCAATCACGTTCGCCGGATCGGAAGAAACCACACGCGTTCTCATCACCTCGCGCGAAGCCGGCAGCGCGAGATCCAACACCGGAGCCAGGTCCAGGTTGAATCCGAGCGCATGCAGCATTCGTCCAACCAGCGCGCCACTCTGTCGAGCGATTGCCGACTGATCTGTTGCCGCAACTTCTGCGGCTGAGGATGTCGGGCCTACCAGATCGCGCAGGCGATCGACCGTGCCGCCCTCAAGATCCACACAGCGAAAGAAAGGCACTGCCATCGAGCCCGTGGCTTGCTTCCACAGTGCATGGATTTGTGTCGTCGTTTCTATGTTGCGACGAAACAGAATAATTCCGCTCGGTTGCAGGCTGCGCAGCCATGCCAATTCCAACTCCGATAGCAACGTCGATTCAACGCCCACGATCAGCAGCGACCCGACACGATGGCGTAGCGCAGTCGTTTTCTTCATGCGTGTTTTCCCATGGTCGGCGATCCCTCGCGAACTTCCTGCTGCAATTCCTGCAACAAATTTAGCGCCTGCATCGGCGTCAGCGAATTCAGGTCGAGCGATTGAATCTGATCAACGACCCGTTGCGATAAGGGGGTGAATAACGTCATCTGCACATCCGGTTCGCGGCTGGATTCGATTTCGCGTTTCTCGGATCGCTCATGCTGGCGCAGAATTTCTCTGGCTCGCACCACCACTTCATGCGGAATTCCCGCCAACCGCGCCACTTCGATTCCGTAGCTTTTGTTTGCGGCGCCTTCCTCAATCGCGTGCAGAAAAACGATTCCCTTGGAATTTTCCTGCACCGTTACACGCAGATTTTTGAGCCGTGGCAGAATTCCTGCGAGCATCGTCAGCTCGTGATAATGTGTGGCGAACAATGTTCTTGCAGATAATACCTCATGTATATGTTCAACTGTCGCCCAAGCCAGAGACATGCCGTCGAAGGTTGCCGTACCGCGTCCCATCTCGTCCAGCAATAGTAGCGATCGCGGAGTGGCAGTGTGCAAAATCGTGGCCGTCTCGGTCATCTCCACCATGAAGGTGGATCGACCTTCTGCAACATTGTCACTGGCGCCGATCCGGGTATAAATGCGGTCCACCAAGCCGAGTCGCATCCGCTGTGCCGGAACAAAACATCCCATCTGCGCAAGGATGACCAGCAGCGCCGCCTGACGAAGATAGGTGGATTTGCCGCCCATGTTTGGCCCCGTCAGCAGGAGCAGGCTCGGCCCTTCGATGTCAAGATAAATGCTGTTGGGAACGAACCTTCCTTCCGACGATTGCTCCATGTGCCACTCAATCACTGGATGACGCGCCGCCAGCGCCTCGAAAACGCCGGAGTCGTCAACCTCCGGGCGCACGTAGCGTCGTGCTGCTGCCAGTTGGGCGAAACATGCCAGCAGATCGACTTCGGCAATCGTTTCCGCAGTGGCTCGAATCCGCATGCTCGCTGCGAGAATCGTTTGGCGCAACTCGACAAAGATGCGCCGCTCGATTTCGAGACAGCGCTCCTGCGCGCCCAGCACGCTGCGTTCGTAATCTTTTAGCTCTTGCGTTGTGAAGCGTTCGGCATTCACCAGCGTCTGTTTGCGTTCATACTCCGCGGGAACATTATCGAGATTCGATTTTGTGATCTCAATGTAATAGCCGAACACGGAGTTGTAGCGGACCTTCAGCGATCCGATCCCGGTGCGCTGGCGTTCACGTTCCTCGATCGCCGCGATCGACTGCTTGCCGCTTAAGCTGAGCGACCGCAGTTCGTCCAGTTCGGCATCCACTCCAGCAGCAATCGCTCCGCCATCTTCCAAACGCACCGGCGGCTGTTCTGCGAGTGTCTTCGAGATTGCATGCTGCAAATCTTCCAGGCAATCCAGAGACGATTGCATTCGTTGCCACGCCACAGACTGAAGTGGCGTAATCGCCGCGGCTACCGACGGCAATTTCGCCGCTGAACTTGCAAGCGCCAGCAGATCGCGCGGTCCGGCACTATCGAGCGAAATGCGGCTTAGCAATCGCTCCAGATCCAGGATGTCCGCGATGCTCTCGCGCACGCGCTCGCGCATCTGCAAATCGTTGTGCAACTCGGCCACGCCATTGAGACGTTCATGAATGGCGGCGAGTTCGATCAGCGGTCTCAGGATTGTGGCTCGCAGCTTGCGCTTGCCCATCGGCGTCTGGCACAGATCCAGCGTATGAAACAGCGTCGTATGGCGCCGCGCATCCGGCATCAGCGGTTCGACAAGTTCTAAGTTGCGGACGGTCACAGCATCGAGTTGTAGGCATTCGCTGTGTTCGTAATAGCGCACGCGGTCGACATGCTCCAACTGGCCCAGTTGCGTCGAGCGAAGATAATGCACAATACTGCCCGCCGCAACCGCGGCAGTTGCGTGGCCCTCCAGTCCAAACCCAGCCAGTTCGCGCGTTCCCAAATGGTTCTCCAGCAGAGGCAGCGCATAGTCGCGCGTCAGAACCCAAGGTTCCAGATGAGTGACGGTGCGGGAGCGTAGTGCATTTTCGAGCGATGCGGCAAGCCCGCCACTGCTTTCGGCCAGCAAGATTTCAGCGGGATTGAACCGCGCCAGCTCATCGCTCGCCTGATTTGCCGCCTCCTGGGCATTGCGGCCACGAAATTCCGTGGCACGAAAATCGCCCGTCGAGTTATCCAGCAACGCTAGCCCAATTGTCGAACCATCGAAGTATAGGGCCGCCAGAAAATTGTTCTGTTCCGAATGCAGTGCCGGATCGATGGCTGTGCCCGGCGTCAGGACGCGCGTCACCTCGCGGCGAACAATGGTCTTTGTCAGCTTGGGGTCTTCCAGTTGCTCGCAGATCGCGATGCGATAGCCCAGTCGCAGCAGGCGTGCGATGTACTGGTCGGCGGCGTGATGGGGCACACCGCACATCGGAATGGCCCGTTCCTTATCGCGCGATGTCAGGGTGATCTGAAGTTCGCGCGCCGCAGTCTTGGCATCTTCATAAAACAGTTCGTAGAAATCACCCAGGCGAAAGAAGAGCAGCGTATCCGGATATTTCTGTTTCGCGGTGGCATATTGCCGCATCAATGGCGTAGAGGCCATTTCCAGAGTTGGATTCGAGCTGACGCTGGATACGGACAGAGGTCTTCTCCTGGAGCTTGGGCGCAACAAAAATGACGTGCGGCCTTTCCTTTAAAGATAGGCCATCGGGAACGATGTGTGCCAATCTACCGCATCGGAAATCCCGATCCTCTTATAGCAGGCAACGTGAAGACCTCCTGGAATTTGCCAAAATCGCGCGGAAAGGCCTGTGTGTTCTTGGTCACATGTGTCCTGCATCACAGTAAAGTGCCATTTGTCTGAGCTATATACTTACTTGTACGTTCTGTCAGGGAGCGGTTCTTCGAGCGATGGCAATGTATCTCATCTGGCTGCGGGTGGCGCTGGTTTTATACGGCGTCTGCAGCCTTACGGTCATTCCAGATGTGCTGACCGGCCACGATCGCTGGCGCAAATTTGTGCACCCCGTCTGCGTCTCCGCTTTTTATTTTCATCTGGTTGCGCTGGTGGAAATGATGCGTCTTTCCCATCACTGGGTGCCAGCCAGCCTGCATGAGGTGGAAACCTCGTTCGCGCTGCTACTGACGATTACGTTTCTGGCGATTTATTGGCGCTATCGGGCCATTTCTTTCGGCCTGTTCGTCCTTCCTGTCATCTTCCTTTTGTTGCTTCTGCCGGCAGCGCAACCGGACCACGCCCCTGTCTCCAGCCAGTGGATGCATAACGGATGGATCCTGCTGCACATCGCGCTGCTGCTGGTGGCCTACACGCTATTACTGTTCAGTCTGCTCTCCAGCCTGCTCTACCTGATCCAGGAACGGCGCTTGAAGAACAAGCATATTGGCGGCATTTTCAGTCACCTGCCGCCGCTCGATACCATCGATCACATCGCATTTGTCACCCTTGTGATCGGCTTGCCTTGCATGACGCTAGGGCTGCTGGCCGGCGCGTTGATCGCCCAGGAAAGTGTGGGAGCCGCCTATTTTCTCGACCCTAAGGTGCTGCTCTCGATTGGCATGTGGGTTCTCTACGTCTGGATGCTATATGTCCGTCGCCACACCGGCCTGCGCGGCAAGCGAGCCGTCTATTTATCCTCGCTCGTATTTCTGATGGCGCTGACTGTCTGGGTGGCCAACCAGTTCAGCACCGTCCATAGGTTCCCAGCGCCATGAACTTCGTCCTCATTGGCGTCAATCACAAATCTGCGCCATTGCAGGTGCGGGAGAGGCTTGCCATCCCGGCCGCCCGCCTGCAGGAAGCGACGCTTTCGTTGCTGAGCGTGCCCTGTGTGCGCGAAGGCATGATTCTTTCCACGTGCAATCGGGTGGAATTCCTCACCTACCAGGAACCAGCGCAGGCTGATTTGCTGGAGTTCATCCAGAACTATTTCGCGATCGGCAAAGAAGCGCTGCATCCTTACATGTACGAATACCGCGCGTCGGAGGTTGTCCGCCACGTGTTCCGAGTCGCGTCCAGTCTGGATTCGCTTGTCGTTGGCGAGCCACAAATTCTGGGGCAGGTAAAAGAGTCCTACTCCCTGGCGAGATCGATTGGCGGCATCAACGCCAACCTGGATCCGCTGATGCAACGCGCCTTTACCGTCGCCCGCAAAGTACGCAACCAAACCAGCATCGGCATCTCCTCGGTGTCGATCGCATCAGTTGCCGTCGATCTCGCTCGCAAAATCTTTGGTTCACTGCAAGGGAAAACTGTTCTGCTGATGGGTGCAGGCAAGATGGGAGAACTGGCCGCTCGCAGCATGATGCAACATGGTGCCAGCACGATCTACATTTGCAACCGCACCTATGAACGCGCTGTCGAGTTGGCGGGTAAATTCCCCGGCGTGCGATCTGAGAGTGGGTCAGTGGCAGGCCAAACGGCAATTGTGCAGCCCATCTCGTACGATTTGTTGCACCAATATGCTGCAACCGCGGACATCATTGTCAGCTCCACCGGAGCCGAAAATCCCATCTTCAACCGCGCACACGCGGAGCAATACATGCAGCGGCGCAAGCAGCGTCCGATGTTTATTATCGACATCGCCGTGCCTCGCGATGTGGATCCGGAGATTAATAACGTGGAAGGTGTATTCGTTTATAACATCGATGACCTGCAAGCCGTGGCCGTATCGAACATGTCCAACCGCACCAAAGAAGCGATGGATGCTGAGGTGATCATTCGCACCGAAGTGGAGAAATATACGCAGCGAATGCAATCACTCAATGGCGTCCCTTCGATCGTGGCCCTGCAGCAGAGCCTGGAAGATGTGCGGCAGAATGAGATGCGGCGCATGGCTCCTCGCTTGGCGCAGCTGTCCAGCGAACAATTGCAAGCCGTCGAGCAGATGACTCGCGCGCTGGTCCATAAACTGCAGCATGCGCCCATCCAGGCCATCAAGCGTGCCGCTCAGGAAGGTGACCGTGAGACCCTTGCGGTGATCCAGACCGTTTTCGATTTAGAGCACCACGAAAAGCCCACCGGAGCGACCGAGACAGCGGAGTCGATGACTGGGCAAAGTGAGCAAGCAGAGACCGCATTCATCCCCACTCCTGACGCTACTGCGGTCGCAAGCACAGACACCGCAGAGAAACCGGCCCCGGTTAAGGAGGGAAGCCTACTTTGATCCGCATTGGGAGTCGCGGTTCAGCCCTCGCCCGCTGGCAGGCAGATCACATCGCGGCGGAGCTGCGTGATCGCGGTCACCAGGTCTCAATTGAGATCCTGGTCACAACAGGAGATCGCGTACAGCATGCGCCGTTCATGCAAGTCGGCACCAAGGGGATGTTTACCAAAGAGATTGAAGAGGCGCTGGCCGACGAGCGCATCGATCTCGCCGTCCACAGCCTGAAAGACCTGCCGACGGAATTGTCGGAAGAATTCATTATCGCGGCGGTTCCAAAGCGCGCCGATCCGCGCGATGCATTTGTCTCGGTTCACTATGAAAATTTCGCAGCCCTGCCATCCGGAGCGGTTGTCGGAACCAGCAGCCTACGACGTCAGGCGCAATTACGAGCACTACGCTCCGATGTTGATGTTCGTGAGCTGCGCGGCAACGTCGATACTCGGCTGCGCAAGCTGCACGAGGGCCAGTACGATGCCATCATTCTTGCTGCTGCGGGTTTGGATAGGTTGGGTCTCGCCGCCGATGTGAAAGAACTATTTTCGCCGGTAGAAATGTGTCCTGCGGCAGGGCAAGGAGCTCTCGCGATTGAGTGCCGGACAAACGACAACGTGACGCGCGCTGTTGTTTCCGCCCTCGACGATCCCTCGGCCCACTTTGCCGTGCTTGTGGAGCGAGCCGCGCTGGCTACGTTAGGCGGAGGCTGTCATCTTCCGGTTGGGGTGTATTGCGAGCCCGCGGACAAGGGCTGGAACGTAATCGGCGTTGTCGCTCGGCCGGATGGATCGCAGATTTTGCGGGAACATATAGAGCTACATCAAGCACGTCCGTTGGCTGAAGATGCTGGAAGTGCGGTAGCGAATCGATTGTTAGCGCGCGGCGCGGCAGAGTTCCTTGCGGCTGCTGAAACTGCCCCACCGGCAGGAAATCCGGGCAGATGAAACCGCTTGCCGGACGGAAGATTCTCATCACGCGCGCCAGGCATCAGGCGCAATCGCTGGCAAGCGCGCTGGAAGAACGGGGAGCGACTGTCATCGCGATTCCGGCCATCGAAATTATCCCGCCAGATTCCTATAATGCGCTGGATGCGGCACTGTGGAACGCCAAAAAATATCAATGGTTGGTCGTGACCAGCGCGAACGGCGCCGAAGTATTGGCCGAGCGGCTTTCCGTTCTGAAGCTTCGCATTGCCGCGCTCGATGTCTTAAAGATTGCCGCAATTGGTCCAGCCACGGCACGTGCTCTTGGGGAAATGGGGTTACACGTCGACGAAGTTCCCAAGCAAGCCATTGCAGAATCGCTGGTGGAATCATTGCGAGACCAGGTGAGCGGCAAGAACGTTTTGCTAGTCCGCGCCAAGGTGGCGCGCGATGTGCTTCCGGACGAGCTCCGGAATGCCGGCGCAACCGTGGATGTGGTCGACGCGTATCAGACTGTTGTTCCGGCGACTTCCGCGGACGATTTGCGACTCATCTTCGCCGCTGCCAGCCGGATGCCGGATGTGGTCACGTTTACCAGTTCCTCCACCGTGACAAATTTTTTTCGGCTGCTGCACGAAGCGAATGTGACCATGTGGCCAACCGAGATGGCAGCCGCTTCGATTGGCCCCATTACCAGCCAAACGCTTCGCCATCACAGCATCGAACCCGCCGTTGAAGCAACGGAATATACCATTCCGGGCGTAGTCGAAGCGCTATGCCGCTGGTCAACAGCGCACGCCTCCCCCGCGAACCGTTAGTGCGTGCTCCAGGTTTTGTCTTTGGAGTTGCAGAGGTCTTCAAGGAAACAATCGGCGCAACGAGGTTTCCGCGCGATACAAATTTCCCGTCCAAAATAAATCACCCGATGAGAAAAGTCGATCCAGGATGACTGCGGTATCAACTGCATTAAATCCTGCTCGATCTTTTCCGGTGTCGTCGACTTCGTCAGCTCCAGTCGCTGCGCGATGCGCATTACGTGGGTATCCACCACTACACCTAGCGGAATTTTGTACCATGATCCGGAAACAACATTCGCAGTCTTGCGCGCCACGCCCGGAATCCTCAGCAGTTCTTCCATCGTTTGCGGAATTTTGCCGCCGAATTCTGCAACAATCATCTTCGCCGCGCCGATAATGTTCTTCGCCTTGTTGCGGAAAAATCCCGTGGTGCGGATCATCTCCTCCACTTCGGCTTGCGGGGCTTTCGCCATTGCCTGCGGGGTAGGGAAGCGCTTGAACAGCGCGGGCGTCACAATATTCACGCGAACGTCCGTGCACTGCGCGGAAAGAATGGTCGCGACCATGAGCTCCCACGCGTTGCGGTGGTGCAGCGCACAGACGGCATTCGGATAATGTTCTGCGAGTCGCTGCAGGATGGTTTCGACACGTTGCGGGCTCGTCGGATCGACTGCGGATTTCTTCTTCGTCTTTTTTGCAGCCTTCACCGGTGCCGCCTTCGCGTGCGAGCCCTTCTTCTTCGCTGTTTTTTTCTGCGGACGTGCGGTCGGCACTGTTTTATCCAACCCGATCCAGCATTTCCTGCGCGGTCATGCGTACGCAGGTGAAGATGGGATAATCCTTCAGCGTGTAGGCGCTGATTTCCGTGCCACGCAACTGCTCGACCAGGTCGAGAAAATCCTCCGGATAGTTCGTCTCGAACGCCACCACAAATTCCTGGTCGTCCAGGCCGAAAGAGTACGTCGTGTTTAGCTTCACGCGCGGGTACAAATGGCCGACACGAATATGCTCCGTCATTAAGCGTTGGCGCTCATCTTTGGGCAGCAGATACCAGGCACGCGTCTTCCAGAATGGATAGACGAAGATATATTTCTGTCGTCCCGGTCGCAAAAAGCCGCGTGAATCCGCTTGTCCTTCATGTTCATGGCCGATCAGATATTGCGAGCGCTTCGTCATCGCCAGGTAACTAAACGCGGTCTCAAGATAGCCGCCCATGGGTGTCGCCATCAGTTCCGCGGTCATCTGGTTCAGATCGTCGACTGTGGTGCAAATACGCCACAGCATCATGTCACATTCGCTCCGCGTTCCCACGGTAGAATACGTCAGGGTCAACATGCGATCCGGCTGATTCCAGCGCTCCAGCACCGCCGCCACGGCACTCTTATGATCGGCGCGCTCCGCGACGGGTAGGCGACGCCACTCCGGCATCACTTTGAAGAATTGGAAGGAGACAATCTGCCGCTTGAGCTCTTTTTCTTTGGGAGCTTCTTTCGCGGGAGCGGTCTGGGTTGCAGCGGCGTGTGCCGTCTCAGTCGCGATTTCAGTAGTGACAGCGTCGGTCATCGATTTCTCCTGGTTGCTATCCATCATGCTAGCAAAAACCGCAAGCGCTTGTGCTCTCCGTCACATTCTCCGAAGGTTCATGCATCGACCGCTATACTGCTGACAGGCCCCATTCAAACGCTCGATGACAGAAAAAATTCTCACCTTCCTTGTTCCGTGGATCACCGCCATCATCTCTCACATCGGCTATCCGGGCGTTGCCCTGCTAATGGCCATCGAATCGGCCTGCATTCCGTTGCCGTCAGAAATCATCATGCCGTTTGCCGGTTACCTGGTCTACACGGGCCGGTTCGATTTATTCTGGGTGGCCACGGCGGGAGCGATCGGATGCAACTTGGGTTCGGCCGTCGCGTATTGGATTGGCGCGTACGGTGGCCGGCCGTTAGTGGAGAAATACGGTTCCTATATCCTCCTGGACCGGCGCGATCTCGATCGCACCACGAGGTTTTTCGTTCGCTTCGGCCCCATCACAGTGCTGCTGGCACGTCTGCTGCCGGTGGTGCGTACTTTTATTGCACTGCCGGCTGGAATTGCCCGCATGCCGCAGTTGAAGTTTCACATTTATACGTTCGTGGGGTCGTGGCCGTGGTGTTTTGTTCTGGCCTACGCAGGAATGAGACTCGGCAATGCGTGGAACACCGATCCGCGCTTAAAACACATCCTCCACGAGTCGGACGCGGCGGTTTTATTTTTGCTGGTAGCCGGGGTAGCCTGGTTTGTCTGGTCGCATTGGAAGCGTCGAGCCGAGCTGAACGAAGCCTAAGCAGAATTTAGCCGACGTCGTTCCGTGCCGATTCGCGCAGCCAACGAATGACCCTATACACCCAACGCAAATGGACCGCCCCTGCATCCTATGTACGAAAAAGGTTGCCTGCCGAATTGACATTCAAGCAGTAGCAGGCCGGTTGAAAACCGGAAGCCAAGCGAGGCTACGCCGGCAGCAAAGAATGTTAAGAATAGAACAAATGCGGTCCGGCTCATTGGTGTTGGCATCCTATATGTTGCAATCTTTTTGCAGTTTCACCGCTTAGCGGTACTCCTTACGAACGTTGTCTAACTGAAAGGATCTTGAATATGGCTAAAGCTACAGTGAGCGAACCCTTCCTGACCGATGTGAAAACCCTGCGTGAACGGGCCCGCAAGAGCATTGCAAAAGGGGCAGTCACCCAGAACTATGGCGGCGATGTGAAGCAGACCATCGATATTCTGCAGGCGGTGCTGGCAACAGAAATCGTATGTGTTCTGCGTTACACCATGCACGCCGTTTCGGCGACTGGAATCTCCAGCGACAGCGTCAAGGAAGAGTTCGCGCAGCACGCTAAGGAGGAGCAGGGACACATGATGGTGGTTGCGGAGCGCATTAACCAGCTTGGCGGCAAGCCGAATTTCGATCCGGAAGGGCTGACCAGTCGCTCCGCTTCGCAATATGCCGAAGGCGGCGACCTGATTGGCATGATCAAGGAAAATCTGATTGCCGAACGCATTGCCGTGGAGCATTATCGCGAGCTGATCCGCTTCTTTGGGGACAAAGACACTACCACGCGGGTCATGCTGGAGCACATTCTTGGCAATGAAGAAGAGCATGCCAACGACATGCATGACCTGCTGGTCGCGCACGAGGGTCGTCCCATGTTACCGCAGGATTAAAAGCGTTTAGGGGAATGTGGAAAGCCATTTAGTTGAGCCAGATATCGCTGGTTCTGCTAGATTTATCCCTACATTGCAGACCGAGGTCGCAGCCGGCTGCAAAAGTCCGATAGAACGGGGAATCGATATGTTCATACTCTGGTGGATCATCGTTGGGATCATCGCGGGTTGGATCACAGGCAAGATCATGAGCGGCGGGGGATATGGCGTATTCATGGACATGGTGATCGGCATCATTGGCGCCATCATCGGCGGTTTTATCATGCGGTCGCTGGGTTTTGCAGGACATGGCGGCTTTATTTACACCATTATTGTGGCCGTTGGAGGAGCCGTGATCCTTACCCTGTTGTTGCGACTGGTCACGCGCGGTAAGGTGAAACAGATATAGAGCTGCCGGTCGCACAGTATCATTCAGTTGTTAGACCTGGAAGTTCCAACGCGTTTGGGCGTGGACTTCCGGGTCTTTTCTTTTCCTGGCGTAACTCAGTGACATTCGGCGTATACGATAGCAAGAATTTCCAGTCAATTGCCGTCACTTTTCAGGGTGCACAGCAGAAATCTGTCTGGCTGTCATCTCGATGCTGCATCTAACTTTCCAGCTCCCCTGGCACGCAAAACGGCTTTGCGTTTTCAAAGAGCCATAATAGGAAAGGACTGTACGACTGGATGACAGAAACACAGACGATCACAATTTGTGAGGGATTGCCATATCCCCGCGGTGCATCGTGGGATGGCAATGCAACGAATTTCGCCATCTTTTCTGCCCACGCGACGAAAGTGGAAGTATGCATTTTCGACGACAAGGGCGAACGGGAACGCGACCGCATCGAATTGCCGGAGTGCACCAACCAGATTTGGCACGGATGCCTGCCTGAGGTCGGTCCGGGGACCGTCTATGGATATCGCGTTTCCGGTCCATATGAGCCGGAAAAAGGGCATCGATTCAATCCCAACAAATTATTGCTGGACCCCTACGCTGTCGCGTACATCGGCGAGTTGAAATGGAATCCGGCGGTCTTCGGATACAAGATGGAGTCGATGGACGACCTGACATTCGATGAGCGCGACAGTGCGCCCTTCATGCCGAAATGTGTCGTTGTCGATCCAAATTTCGATTGGGGGGAAACTCCGGGGCGGGCAAGACGAGGAAGCCAAAGCCAGCTGGCGGTCTCCTTCAGCGAAACCATCGTTTATGAGTTGCATGTCCGCGGCTACACCAAGAAGCATCCGGCGGTACCGGAATATCTTCGCGGAACTTATTGCGGGCTGGCACAGCCAGCGGTTCTGGATTACATCAAGTCTCTCGGCGTCACTTCCATAGAATTGCTGCCGATCCATGCATTCATCAATGACAGCCATCTGCTCGACCAGGGGCTGACGAATTATTGGGGGTATAACAGCATCGGATACTTTTCTCCCGATCCACGCTACGCCTATGATCGCGCGCAGACATTGAGGGAACTGAAGGAAATGGTGGCGCACGTCCATCAGGCTGGGATGGAGGTGATTCTTGACGTTGTTTATAACCATACGGCGGAAGGTAATGAACGCGGTCCGACCCTGTCCTTCAAGGGCATCGACAACGCCAGCTACTACCGGCTGATGCCGGACAATCCTCGATATTACATCAACGATACGGGCGCGGGAAATACCGTCAATCTGAGCCATCCCCGCGTGATTCAGATGGTCACCGACAGCTTGCGCTATTGGGTTGAAGAGGTGCAGGTGGACGGATTCCGCTTCGACCTGGGAACGATCCTGGCGCGGGAACCGAATGGCTTCGATAATCAAAGTGGATTTCTCAAGGCGTGCAGCCAGGATCCGGTGTTGAACACAGTCAAACTGATTGCGGAGCCCTGGGACTGTGGGCCCGGCGGCTACCAGGTAGGGGAATTTCCTCCCGGTTGGGCGGAGTGGAACGATAAATTTCGCGACGACGTGCGCAGTTTTTGGAAGGGAGATGGATCGGCAGCGGCGTTGACGCAGCGTTTGTGCGCGTCTGGGGCTATCTTCAATCAACAGGGTCGCAGGCCGTGGGCAAGCATTAATTTCATTACTGCCCATGATGGTTTTACGCTCAACGATCTGGTCTCGTACAACGAAAAACATAACGAAGCCAATGGCGAGGCCAATCACGATGGAAATTCCAATACCATCTCCTGGAATTGCGGGGTTGAAGGTCCGACGGATGATCCCGAGATCAACCGGCTGAGGCGCCGCCAAATGCGAAATATGCTGGCGACACTGCTGCTCTCGCAGGGAACTCCCATGATGGTCGCCGGGGACGAATTTGCGCGGACGCAGCGAGGCAACAATAATGCCTATTGCCAGGACAATGACATTAGCTGGGTGGACTGGACGCTGCTGGAGAAAAATAAGGCGCAGGTCGAATTTGTTCGCAAGCTGACGTCCTTGCGCCATCGCTATCCAATCCTTCGGCGAAATCTATTCCTGACCGGTGAATACAACGAGCAGCTCGGTGTCAAAGATGTGACTTGGATCAATGCCAATGGCGCCGAAATGGAAGATTCCAACTGGGGCGACAAGGGAATGCGCTGTTTTGGGATGTTGATGGATGGCCGTGCCCAGACCAGTGGAATCCATCAGCGCGGACACGAAGCCACGCTGTTGATGGTCATCAACGGCCATTTCGATCTGGTCAAGTTCACTTTGCCGGAGTGTCCTGGGGGCGACTCATGGAAGCTGCTGATTGATACCAATCTGGAGGGCACGGCGGAGGAATCGATTGAGAAGGAAATGTTTAAAACCGGCGAGACCTACGACGTGACCGCACGTTCACTATTGCTGTTCGCATTGCAAGCGGAGACAGGCGCGCCCGCGAGCTAGAAAACTATCCTCGCAGAAAAGTTAGGGGAAGAGTCATGTCTCGCATCACTCTTCCCCATAGTCTGTTCACAGTGGATCCGTTATTGCTACAGCCGAGGGCTCAGTTGTGATCGCAAGCCCTCGTGAGCTTTACCTCGCAGTTGGTTGCGAATCTTGCCGCAACTATTTCTGCAAGGTTTGAATGTAGGCGACCACCTGGTTGATTTGCGCTCCCGTCAGTTTGCCGGAATACGCAGGCATTTTGCCTTTGCCTTCTTTAGTCGCCGCGACCAATTGCGCCGTTGACATCTTCTTCAACTCCGGCGAAGCGAACGAAGGAGTCTTCGTAGCTTTGCCGGCCGGGGTATTGCCGCTGCCGTCCGCTGCGTGGCACATCGCGCACTTTGCCTTGTAAGTATCGGCTCCAGGACCCTGTGCGAATAATGTCATTGCCGAAAATGCCATCACGCTAAGAATTGCGATTGCCATTCGATTTTTCATCATTCAATCTCCTCTTCAATTCCAGTCTTGCCAAGTGCATGAATGCGGATTAAAAGTCGTAGCGCATTCCGAGGGTCACATTATTCGCATGGAAGTTCCGCGGTGTCGTCTCCCCGGCAGGCGATATGGTGAGACCGGTCTGAATTCCGGCCAGCGTAGGAGAGTTGCAGGGAACCACGGGTGCCGGCGTTCCTGGAACGGGCAGCGTGGTGGAAGTGGTGCAGTACGCTGCGCCGGACGGGCCGCCTTCACCGTAGCCGTAGTAGTTGTATTGCGCGTTCCAGATCCAATTCTTACGAACCGTGTACGCGACATTTACATACGGAGACTGATAGGTTGAGACCAAGGAACCATTCACATCCCGCGCGTCATTGAAGAACCGGGTGCCGTTTACGGAACTGATGGTGTAGCCTAGACCACCCTGCAGCTTCGGAGTCGGGGACAGGTGCAACCCGACAGATCCGAATTGCGTGGGAGCATTCATGAAGTCCTTAACCGGGCCGAACATGTAGTAAGCAGCTCCACGAATCGTTCCACCCGGGCAGGCTGTCCCGCTAGGCGTCGCTGCCGCAGCCAGTCCGGCGGCGGCTCCGCCGTCATAGCAGATGTTGGTCGAGGAGTAGACATCGCTGTAGGTGTAGTTGAATTCCAGTCCATAGTGTTCATTCCTAGAAACCGTCGCACCCAGACCGAAGACACGGCTGTGGTCGTTATGCTCGAGTGGGCCAGCTGCCGACGCGATACCTGTATTGTTTGTGTTGTTGTGCCGCTCCACGTCGTTATAGGCCGCGGAAAACGTGCCCCACGACTTGAGCCGATACATCGCGTGCAGCCGATAGGTCTGCGCCTGCCGAGCGGTCAACGGCGTGAATGCATTGTCGGCATACATCAGACCGATGCTGCCATTCAGGTCCAAATGTTCAGAAGGACGCATGGTGGCGTACAAGATTGCGCCGTTTTCGTGGATGGTGATGGTTCCGGTGGTTGCCGGAGGAACCAGCGGAGCATTATGAGGAATGCCCTGGGCGATGACGTGCGAGCCGTAGTGATAGGTGAGCGAGAGCGTGGCGCGGGAGAAGCCATAGTAGGTCCCCGTTACCGCGTTGGTAAACCACTTCTGCCCAAAATAATCCGGTAACGGCGTACCATTGGCGCTGCCCTCAACCGTCGACGCGGGACCAGCCTTCAGCGGGATATAGTTGATCGTATTGTTCGGCTCCCCGGGCGTGACCAGCGTGGCTCCGCTGGAGATATTGGAGGTGCCGGGTTGTTGCGCATTCGAGAAGGTCAGCTGATCAGAAATACTGATTGTCTTGGTTGCGGTCCAATTGATCCCATAGTCGATCGCAGTCACTTCTCGCTTGGCGTTCGCGTTGCCTTTAAACGTGATATCTCTGATCGCGTAAGCAGGAGCCGTTTTTGTTGCTGCGACCGTATCCAGACCCTGGAAATTCTCGTAATACTTGGGAAGGTTCATGTTGGCGTTGGTGTACCGAATGTTCCCGTTCATCGCAATGTTCTTGATGCTTGAACTTTGGAACCGGAAAATTTCGGTGGGGAAAATCATGCGCGTCGGCTGGCTACGAAGGTAGCTGGTCGCCACGCTGCACGCCGGATTGATGATCGGCAGGCCGCCCGGGGTTCGCGCGGGTGACAGGATTGTGGGGGCTGAACCCACGGGTGTTCCCATGCTTCCCGTATCGCAGGCAGCGATTCCATAAGGAGTGAGGCTGGTGTAGTTGCCAAGCGACACCGGCGTTCCATCCGACTCCTGAGCAATAAACGTGCTCGGGTCCAAGGTGAAGTAGGAATTCTCCTTCAAGTGGTCGATCTGCTCTTCAAAAGTGAGCTTGGTATTCGGTAGCGGTTTCCAGTCGACTGCTCCTGTGAAGTCGTCGGAACTGTGGCGCTGGTACTCCGAGAGCAGCGCGTTATACTTGCCGACTGATTCGCCGGGGCTGAGACTGGGGCCTTCCATGGTGGTCTCGGCGTATCCGAAATGGTAGGTGACTTTTGCGAGCGGAAACAGCGTGAGATTGGTGTCCAGCAGTCTATGGACTATGTTGAACATTACCGGTGATTGATTCACCTGCGGCCATGGCAGACTACCCGTGGGTGCATTGGTCGGCCCGATCGGGATCGATTGTCCGGAGGGGATATTCGGATTGCCCAGCAAGTTGTAATCGAAGTAGTCACGGTGACGACGGAATGTTCCCGTGAACTCGTACAGTTTTCCCTTGGAAATGCTCATCGTGGTAAAGCTGTTGGGATCGCCGCCAAACCCGGTAGTGAAGGCTGTGACAGAATCCGCTAGCGAATTCTTGGTGCCCGGCAGGACCCGAAGATTGAAGGTTTGGCCAAACACTCGGAGGCCGCCCTGCTGATTGACCAGGGTATCGTACATCTCCCCGCTGCCGGTGATGCTGGCTATGTGGCCACCCTCCTCGGTGCTTCCGTGGATTGTGTATCCAGTCGGGGCAGTCGGAATCGCTGGCGGCGTAACCTGGGCACCGGCGACTGCCGTGGTGAATGCGACCATTGCGATTCCAATGCCCGCTGCGACACGCAGAGTCCATGCGGGAGAGAGCTGTTGATGGTACAGCTTTGAAAACTCGACTTTCTGCTTCATATAAAACCTCACTTGAAAAAGCGTCAGCACATCAAAACCAAAAATCCGACCCCGCTACTTTAGAAATGCAGCGTTGAGATTGGATCCATGAATCATGGTGTGGCAGGTGATGCAGGGTGTAATCTCCTGAGATCCTGAATTCATTCCGTGGATCGTATCGCCGCTGACTGTGCTGTGGCACTGCTTGCACAGGGTATTGATCGTTGGCATGTTCAGCAGTCGGGCATTCTGAGAACCGTGCGGAGTGTGGCAAGCAACGCACCCTTCTCCCTTGACCACCGCGTGCTCGTAAACGAATGGCCCACGCACATCTGTATGGCACTTGACGCAGACGACATTTTGATCGGCGGTCGATCTGAGCTGGTTGGGCTGGAACGTACCGTGCACGTCATGGCAGTCGGTGCACTTGACTGCGCCCTCAAGCACCGGATGATGGAACGGCATATTGAATGCGCCCTTCACGTCGGTGTGGCAGGTGAAGCAGAGCGTCGGCTGCGGCAGTTTCAGCAGGGCGCTTTCGCTCTGCGGAGCGTGAACGCTATGGCAGCTGATGCAGCTCAGTCCGGCCTTAGCATGCGGTGAGCGATCAAAATTCGGATGCACTCCGGCATGGCAACCCTCGCAGGTGGCGTCCGTCTCTTTGGCGGAAGCCTTACTGGGCAGAAAGATCTTTGTGATGTCGCCGCCGCCTTCGACGTGCGCTTGCCCCGGTCCATGGCAGCTCTCGCAGGTGATGCCCTTGCCGCCGTGTTCCAGAGCAAGCTTCGAATGCGGATTGTTCGCGAAGTTCTTTCCGATCTCCGCGTGGCAAGTGATGCAAGTGTCGGAGCCCACGTAGCCGGGCGCCGTAGCGGTGGCTGCCGGGGGAGTTTGAGGTGCACTGGCTTGTTGGCCGGGTTGATTCGCGGCCTTCGCTACTCCGGTATTCCAAAATCCGGGGAGTGCGATACCCAGCGCAACACAAAGAAGCAAACGTTTCATAGAGCCTCCACGTTCATGGTTCAGCAAGATCCTGGATCTGAGCTAAGCCGCTCGTAGTTCTTGAGCATTTTCATTTCTCATCCGAAGTTAGAATGAAGGCGCAATTTCTGGCGGTGATGTTGATCACAGGTCATATATCGAGCGCGAAACGCGCCGGTGGATTTCGCCGATGCCTGCACCGCGCGAGTCCAGTAAGCATCAGGTGGCGGACGTCATTTCGACAGTACGAATAGGAGCGTGCGCGGAACCGATTTTTTGCGGTTCATGCCCGGTTCATGCGGATCGATGGCGAAGAGTTTTCAGGAAGAGTCATCTGCAATCGGAGCGGCCAGAAGAGCACAGGAAGGCTGCTTTCGGCGGCTCATTCTGGTTGAGATAATTTGGCGGCGATGTGAGGCGGATCGGTTTGAAACAGGGCTTAAATGGCAATGTCTTTCATTTTTTCCTGCTGCAATATTTCTACCGATGCGCCGTGAATGCGAATCCAACCATGCTGGCGGAAACTTGCGAGCGCGCGCGTGACAGTCTCTCGTGTGGTACCCACCATTTCTGCAATCTCCTGGTGTGTCAGGACCATCTTGAAATGCTTCGTCCCATTACTTTCATCGATCGTCGCGCCCCAGTCCAGCAGCAGCTTTGCGACGTTGCCGGCTACCGTACCGGACAAGGCTACGCGACGGGCGTTCACCAGCAGATCGTGATTTTCCTCGGCGAGCATTTGCATCACCTGCCAATTTGCGTTGCGATGACGGAATAAGAAATCCAGAAAATCCCGATCGGCGATTTCGTTCACAACGCATGGCCCATATGCCTCGGCTGTGGTTTCATACTGCATCCGCCGGATTGCGGATCCCAGTCCCAGGATCGCGCCCGTGCTGACGATGTTCAGCAGCATGCTTTTCCCACCCTGGGAAGCGGTGGAGATTTTCGCGTGTCCATCGCATAGGATTTTGACGAAGCGCGGTGGGTCACCTTGCCGCATGAGAGTCGCCCCATTGCGATATTCCACTGGTGCACTGATGGCATCCAAATCAGAAAGAGTCTCTGGCGGCAGATTGTGAAACGCCGCGTGCTCCGCGCGAAAATATGGATAACACAGAGCAGCCGGCGATAGCGACATGGTGCACCTCCGATTGCATGTCGAAACTGCGCAAGCGAAGCGTCGAGCGCACCGCCTGAACTACGTGACGGCAGGAGTGTTCATTGGAAGCAGGGAGGTTGTGTTGGCTCGCCGACATTGTAACTCCATTGAATACGATATTTGCGCGAATATTTTGCAGCCGTCTCGAGTCGACTCGAAGTCGGCCCAATGGGCCGCGAAGCTTACAGTAACAATCAGAAAGGGTGGCAAATGAAGGCCGCAGTCTTCCATTCCGAGGATTCATCTGCTCTTCACACGTTGAGGGTAGAAGACGTTCCCAAGCCGCAGGCAGAAGCCGGACAAGTGCTGCTGCGTGTGCGTGCGTGCGGAGTGTGTCGAACGGACTTGCATATTCTCGATCGGGAGCTTCCGCCGCTTCGCGAAAATTTGATTCCTGGGCATCAGATTGTTGGAGAAATCGTGGAAGGTGCAACGCCGGAATTGCCGGTGGGAACGCGCGTGGGTGTGTCGTGGATGGGCGGGGTAGATGGAATTTGTTGGTTTTGTCGGCACGAAAAAGAGAACTTGTGCGATGAGCCGACATTTACGGGATACAGCGTGAATGGAGGGTACGCGGAGTATGCAGCGGCGTGCGCGGATTTTGTATATCCGCTGCCAGAGGCGCTGGACGATATGCACGTCGCACCCTTGCTGTGTGCGGGTATTATCGGTTTTCGAAGTTTGCGAGTTGCGGGGGTAGAGCGTGGAGAGCGGGTTGGACTTTTCGGATTTGGAGCGTCGGCGCATCTTGCGATTGCAGTTCTGCGCGCGTGGGATTGCGATGTGTATGTTTCGACGCGCGGCGCGTCTCACCGGCAACTTGCCGATTCTTTAGGGGCGAAGTGGGTCGGTTCAGAAGATGAAATGCCGCCGGTCAAACTGGATCGAGCCGTGACATTCGCGCCCAGCGGAAAGGTGGTTGTGGCTGCGCTTGCAAGTCTGCGCAAGGGTGGAGTGGTGGCGATCAACGCGATTCATCTGGATTGTATTCCACAATTCGACTACGACAAATTGCTGTGGGGAGAGCGGCAGATTCGTAGCGTGGCAAATATGACGCGAGACGATGCGCGTGATTTTTTGCAGATTTCCAGCCAAATTGGCATAAAAACGAAGGCGACGGCGTTTTCTCTAGATGACATTAACGACGCGATGGACGCGCTGCGGCATGATGCGATCGACGGCGCGGCGGTGATTGTTCCGTAGATTTTGAAATTGCGAGCGAGCGCGAAAATTCTGCCGAGATCGTGACCTAAGTCACTCGGGCGATGGTGCGTTCGCGCTTCGATTAGGATGGAAGCAGCAAATCGTAGAGACATTTTTGGTTGGGAACGAAAACGGCTCCGGTCCGCGAGGCGGACATTGGAGGCCACGATGCGACAAACATACCCCCCTCGCTACGAGCGAGACAGAAAAAAGGAAAAGGCAAATGAGCAAACTTGTACTGCTGCGGCACGGAGAGAGCGTTTGGAACAAAGAGAATCTGTTTACCGGATGGACGGACGTTGATTTGTCCGAGCAGGGAAAACTGGAGGCTCGGGATGCGGGCCGTCTGCTGAGCAATGAAGGGTTCGCGTTCGATATCACGTATACGTCGGTGTTGCAGCGGGCGATTCGCACGCTTTGGATGGTGCTGGATGAGATGGATCGCATGTGGGTTCCGGTGGTGCATGACTGGCGATTGAACGAGCGCCACTATGGAGCGCTGCAGGGACTGAACAAGGCGGAGACGGCGGAGAAATATGGCGAGGCGCAGATGAAATTGTGGCGGCGGAGCTACGATGTTCCTCCTCCAGCGCTGAGTGAGAAGGATCCGCGCTATCCGGGCTTCGATCCGCGATACAAGAATTTGAGCAAGAGCCAACTACCGCTGACGGAGTGCCTGAAGGATACAGTGGCGCGGGTGCTTCCGTGCTGGCACGAGCTGATTGCGCCGCGCGTGAAGGCGGGGAACCAGGTGCTAATCACGGCGCACGGCAATAGTCTGCGGGCGCTGGTGAAGTACCTGGATGAAATCTCTGACAAGGATATTGCGGGCCTGAATATTCCCACGGGGATTCCGCTGGTGTATGAGCTGGATGAAAGGTTGAAGCCGGTGAAGCATTATTATCTCGGCGATCCGGCGCGGGTGGAGAAGGCGATTTCCGCTGTGGCCAGCCAGGGAACACAGGGAGTGGCAGTGAAATAGCGGACAGGGCTCAGAGATCAGGGCTCGGAGGACAGGGCTCAGGGGGCAGGCAACAGGGCGACGGCGTGCATTCGGAGGGGAACGATGATTCGGGAGCG
>DATJUD010000144.1:0-4553 GCA_035502695.1 Acidobacteriaceae bacterium | reverse complement strand
CGGGAGCGGCCGAGCCATCGATTTCTGCCGAGCGGAACAGGTTGTAGTGGCTGATCACCTGCGGGGCCGTGGTCTGAGTCACCGTCGTCAAACTTTCCAGCGGTATCATCGCGCCGCTATCGGACCGGACATAGAACTGCCCAATGTCTTTGGCGGTCGCGCGAAATTGTTTATCGGCCTGAACATACACGCGATACGAGCGGTTGTTGAAATCGAAATCGTTGACGTAGTCCGAGCCCATATAAACGCTGATGGCGTCCGTGATCTGCGACAGGGATACGTGCAGACTCTTGGCTTTTTCGCGATCTATAGTGATGAGATATTGCGGATCGTTGGCGGTGAACGGCGTATAGAGCCCAACCAGATCTTTGCGCTGGTGAGAATCGCGGATCAGTCCGTGCGTAACCGCCGACAACTCCTCCAGCGTATGCGCAGTCTGATCCTGCACAACAAATTGGAAGCCGCCGAACTGGCCCAGACCTTGCACTGCGGGAGGCAGCGTTGCAAAAACAATTGCCCCCGAAATTCCGAACAGACGCGGCCGCACGCGGTTCAAGATTGCCGAGGCGGTGTGCTCTTCTCCTTTGCGCTGCGAATAGGGTTTCAGTGTGACGAAGGTCAAGCCTTGATTGGAAGCGCTGCCGGAAAAGCTGAAGCCGGCAATTGAAAACGTGCCTGAGATTTCTGGGGCGTCTTTGAGAATGGCGGTAATCTGCTTGCCGATCGCCTTGGTGTATTCGAGCGACGCGCCCGAGGGCGCCTGGGTCACGATGATGAAATAGCCCTGATCTTCGTCGGGCACAAATCCTGTGGGCACGTGTTTCAGCACGAAATACGTTGCCCCCAGCCCGGCGAAAAACAACACCACCATTGCGAACTTGTATTTCAGCACGTGATGCAGCAGTGCACGGTACCCGCGGGTCATGGCGGCAACGCCGTTGTCAAATTGTTGCAGCCACCACCATTTTTGGTGATGTCCGCCGCTGAGAAAGATCGCCGCCAGCACCGGAGCCAGAGTGAGCGCGTTGAACGCGGAGATGGCGATAGAAAATGCGATGGTCAGGGCAAACTGGCGAAACAGAATGCCGGTGGTTCCGGGGAAGAATGCAACCGGAACAAATACGGCACAGAGCACCAGAGAGGTCGCGATGACCGCGCTGGTAATTTCGGCGGTAGCTGCGCCCGCCGCTTTGCGGGAATCGTGTTCGCCTTCGGCGATATGGCGCTCAATGTTTTCAATTACGACGATGGCGTCGTCCACCACCAGTCCGGTAGCCAGGGTTATGCCGAACAAGGTCAGAGTGTTGATGGAGAAGCCAAGCAGCTTCACAAAGACGAAAGTGCCGATAAGCGAAACCGGCGTGGCGATGAAGTGGATCATCGTCGTGCGCCAGTCGCCGAGGAAAATAAAGATCACCAGGATGACCAGCACGATGGCCGACCCGACGGTGAAAAGCACATCGCGGATGGATTCGCCCACAGCATCGGTGGTATCGAATGCTACGTCGTAGTGCATTCCCGGGGGAAAGCTTTTGGCCAGGCGGGCCAGCTCAGCGATGGCGCGGCGATGCACGTCGAGGGCGTTGGCCGTGGAAAGCTGGGTTACGCCCAAGCCTACGGCGTCCTGTCCGTCAAACTGCAAATCCGAAGCGTAGTTTTCCGCGCCCAGTTCGGCGCGGCCCACATCTTTCAAGCGCACCAGCGTGCCGTCGTTGTTGGTTTTTAGAATGATGTTGTCGAACTGGCTGGGCTCGCTCAGGCGCCCGACTGCGCGTACGCTGATCTGATATTGCTGCCCCTGCATGGAAGGCGGCTGGCCGACTTGTCCGGCTGCGACTTCGACGTTCTGCTCCGAAAGCGCGTTAACCACGTCGTCGGCGGTGAGTTGCCGGCCTGCCATGCGTACGGGGTCGAGCCACAGGCGCATGGAGTATTTGCGCTCGCCGAAGATGAGCACGTCGGCTACGCCGGGAATGCGTTTGAGCGAGTCGCGCACATAAACATCAAGATAGTTGCTGAGAAACAGCGGAGAATATTTGTTGTTGTCGGCGAAAACGGCGGCACCGAAGACAAAATTCTGCGAGGTCTTGGCGATGGTGATGCCAACATTTTTTACCGCGGCGGGCAGACGTCCCTGGGCCGTGTTGACACGATTTTGGATATCCACCAGCGCCAGGTCGGGATTACGGGTCAGATCAAAGGTAGCGGTGATGGTGCTCGAACCGTCGTTGCCGCTGGTCGAGGTCATATACTTCATGCCCTCGGCACCGTTGATCTGCTGCTCCAGAGGGATGGTGACTGCGCTCTCCACCGTCTGCGCGCTGGCGCCGGTGTAGAAGCTGGATACACCCACCTGCGGCGGAGCAAGATCGGGAAACTGGGCAACCGGCAGAGTGGGAATCACGGCTGATCCGGCGAGAACGATCAGCAGGGCGCAGACGCTGGCGAATACTGGGCGCTGAATAAAAAAATTAACGAACATAAGCTCTCAATACGGCTTCCAGCTCCCTCTGTCCGGCCTTTGGATATGTATTGCGCGGCATCGCCCCGTCAGCATGATGCCGATAATAAGCTGTCGCTCTTACTTGAATTTTCCGGAAGTCGGAAGCCGAGAGCCGGAAGCCGATCTCAACCGTGCGGAATCACTGGAACGCCGTCCACCAGAAACTGCGTCCCGGAAACGATGATCTTGTCGCCGGGTTTAATGCCATTCTCGACTTCGTATTGATTGCCCACAGTCTGGCCGATGGTGAGCGGCACCTGCCGGGCTACGTACTGGCCGCCATTCTGCGGCTGGGCCACGAACGCGAAATACTGTCCCGCCAGCCGGGTCACGGCAAGAATGGGAACCTCGGGGCTTTCATGGACGCCCCAGATCACGCGCGCATGAATGAATTGCGACTGCCGCAGCGCATCGTTGCCATTGGCCACGCGCGCTTTCACCAGCACGGTTTGCGTCGTGTTATCGACTTGCGGCGAAATGAAACTGATCTTGCTTTCGGCGATTACCTTGTCCGCGTCATTCAGCACTTGCACAGGCAGGCCCATCTTGAGTTGCCCCGAGTGCTCGACGGGAACGTAGAGATAAACTTCCAGGCTGCCCGGCTGATCGACAGTGGTCAGTTGCGTTGAGTTGGTAACGCGGTCGCCAACCCGAACCGGAATATCTCCAACGATCCCTGCGCGGGGCGCCACGACTTTGTAGTAGTGGAGCTGGACTTCCTGTTCTTTCACCTGCGCGTCCAGAGAATCCATTTGCGCCTGCGCCGCGGCCAGTGTGGATTGTGCCTGCTCCAGATCCTGCTTGCTGACTACGCCAGCGTTGAAAAGATTCTGGGTTCGCTCGAATTGCTGTTTCGCCCACACCAGATTGGCCTGCTGCGCGGCGCGCGAACTTTCCTGGCTCCTGACGGTGGCCTGCTGCTTGAGCGGATCGATCTCCATCAAAGGCTGGTTGGCGGCAACATGATCGCCGGAGTGAACGTAAATGTTGGTGACGATGCCTTCCACCTGCGGCATGATGACCGCCGAATCGCGCGACTTCAAGGTGGCCACATACTCGCTGCTATCGTTCACCGGAACGTTGTGCGCCTCTTCTACCTTCACCGGCATCGCTCCCGGGCCGCCGGCGTGAGCGGTTTGGGAGGTGTTTCCGGAGCAACCGAGCGCGGACCCCGCCGCGATCAGGCCGGCGCATAGCGCAATGCGAATGAGAATTTGCTCTGTTTTGTTTGCCATGCAACTTTGTGCTTGGAGGGCGGTAAACCCCGACTTCAGATACATACGCGCTTCTTAAGATTCTAGTTCCCGCCCGCAGGACGCAAATTAAATCGCGCTCATTGGGCCCGGCGAGCACGCAGATGCGTAACCATACAGTTACGCGACAGTCCAAGTCAACCGTTTTCCGGGCAAATCCCGTGGAAAAAGTTTGTCCGCTATCGTTCTGCTAAATTGTTGCCATATGCCGCAGGTTCCGATTCAGCCCTCCCGCAGCTTTGCCAGCGATAACAACGCCGGCGTACACCCAGAAATCATGGATGCGATCGTGCGAGCCAACCGCGGACATGTCGTTGCCTATGGCGACGATCCTTATACCCGGTCGGCGATCGCGAAGTTTCAGGAGCACCTGGGCTCCGGCACCGACGTGTTTTTTACCTTCAACGGGACCGGGGCCAACGTGCTTGGATTGCAGGCCATTAACCGGCCCTATCAAGCCGTTCTGTGCAGTGACTACGCGCATATTTACTGCGACGAATGCGGGGCGCCGGAAAAACTCATCGGCGGCAAACTGATCCCTCTGCCGAATGAAGGCGGGAAGATCACGCTGGATTCCGTGTGCCACGCCTATCACGGCATCGGCGACCAGCACCACGTGCAGCCACATGCCATATCCATCACTCAATGCACTGAGATGGGAACGGTGTACCAGCCGGAAGAAATCCGGGCTCTGGCCGATTTTGCTCACGCGAATGCCATGTTTCTGCACATGGATGGCGCGCGCATTGCCAACGCCGCCGCAAGCTTACGCCAGACGCTGCGCCAGGCGACACGCG
>DATJUD010000143.1:0-24889 GCA_035502695.1 Acidobacteriaceae bacterium | reverse complement strand
ATCTTTGTGGTCTGTTTGCTGCTTCGTGGACAACTTCTTCAACTCGTTCTCTGTTGAGTCGATCAGGCGCTTGGTGTGTGCGGCGTCAGAGGGAGTTGCCGTCGCATCGTCGGCGGAGAGCTGGCCGATGATCGCCGTTCCTGGCGCGGACGGAGCTGTACCATTGCCAGATGAAGTTGTTTCGCTCGTTTCACCTTGGGCCTCTCCCTTTGCCGGCGTGTGGTGATGGTGGATCTTGGCAACATGCTTCTTGGGCGGCGGCGCAACCACCGGCGGTGGTGTCACTGGAGGGGCGGGCTGAGACTTCGCCAGGATTACAGGTTCCGGGATGAACAGCGGCAGGGTTGGTGGCGGAGCGATTTCGGGGGCTTGCGCATGAGGCGGCGGGACCGCTCGCTCCGGCTTGTGACGGCAGCCGGCGATCGACAACGTCAGCAGGAATGAGACAACCAACAGGCGCCAATACCGCATTCTTCCCCTAGTATTACCTTGACGCATTTATATCCACTCTGTGTCGAGCGACCCACGATTGGCTCGTGTTCTTAGCCGGCACTTGTGCTAAGAATCGATTTTGATTCCGGCAGGGAAGCCACAGGAAGCCGGAGGGTGAACTGTGTGCCAACGTCCACCTCAGATTCTACTTGAACCGAACCATTGTGGAGTTGCAGTATACGATAGGTCATTGCCAGCCCGATCCCAGTTCCATCCCGCTTGGTTGTGAAGTAGAGATTGAAGATGCGGTTCAGGATCTCGCGCGGAATGCCGCAGCCCTGGTCGCGGATGCGCAGGCTGGCTTCGTGCCCATGCTGCCGCAGTTCCACGTGCAGTTCTCCACCGTCGGCCATGGATTGCGCGCCATTCAGCAGCACATTCAATAGCGCCTGCTGAATCATATCGGCATCCACGCGGACATAGACAGGTGAGCTAGGCATCACGCTCACCACCTGAACTGACCGTTGTGCCAAATCGGGCTCCGCCAGAGTCAGTACTGAGGTAACAATCGAGCGCAGGTCGTGCATGGCCAGATCGAGTTCCACCGGTCGAGAGAAATCGATCAGGGTCTGCACCACGCGGTCGAGACGGCGAATTTCATTGTGAATCACATCGACGTGCCGCTCGGCGCTGCTATCGTTTCGAGCCAATTTTTCGCGCAGCAGCTCCAAATGCACAACGATGGCGTTAATGGGATTTTTCACCTCGTGGCCGACGCCGGAGGTTAGCCTCCCGAGGTCCGCCAAACGCCGCGAAACTTCCAGCTCGTTTTCGATCTTCCGCATCGATTCGGTGTCGTGCAGCGTCAGCAGGGCTCCCAGCGTGTCCGCAGGGGTGGTCGGGTCTTCACTATGAATAAAGTCAAGCGACACCTGAATGCGGCGACCTGTTTCCGTAATTACTTCTTCCTGCATCAACATCACCCGCGCATTGAACGCGCGTCGCACCACCTGGCCCAACATGGATTGGCGATCGAAGATGTCGTGTAACTCGAGGCCGAGCATCTGCTGCCGACTCATCCCTAAAAAATGTTCCACGGAATCACTGACCATCACCACGCGCGCATCCTGCGTAAACAGCATCACGCCGTCCTGCAGGTTTTCGAGCACCTGGTCCAGGTTTTCTTTCAGCGCGGTGAAGACCTCTTCCACACTGCGCATGCGCTGGCCGATGCGTTCAATCTTGCTGGAGACACGAGAGATTTCGTCCGACTTCGCCAACAGCAATCCGGACTCTGACACCGGCTGCGGCTCGGCCAGCATGAATTGATCGAGCCGATCGCTGATCACCTGCAGTGGATGCAGCGCCATATTGGAGAGCAGCGCTGCCAGCACGATGGTCAACAGCACAGAGAGAACGACAATGACAAATTCCGCGCGCAACCACGGAGCTAGCTGGCTGCGAAGAAACGTTGTTCGCACGCCGACCCGGACGGTCAGGAAGGGAGAGTTATTTCGGTCGAGGCCAGCATCCACCGCATAGACGGCGGGTGGCCCAAAGACGATGCGAAATTTTTGCCACGCCGTTTGATCCTGCAAGGAGACGAAACTGGGCTGGTGCGCCAGAGGATGGCCTTGGGAAAGCGGGTCGGTGCTGAGCAAAATTTTGCCGTCGCTGCCGGCGATGTTGATGTCGTAGATGGTCGGCTCATAACGGATGAATGAGGACAACATCAGGTGAAGCGCGGCATCCTGCTGCAAGGAACTCGCCACGGCGGCATTCAGTGCGGCGGGGTCGTTGGGAGGTAACGCGACGTGCGCCATGCCGTGCTCAACGGCTGCCCGCGCCGCCAGCATCACTTGGTGGGCCGCGATATCGGTGTGGCGATAGCTCTGCTGGATTCGTTCCGAAAGCAATTGCGACAGGTACAGAGCAGACAGCACGATCACCATGGCGGAAACCATCAGGGTGATTGCCAATACGAGCTTGACGCGGATTCTCATGGCGGATGCTGGATTCGTTTCCTGGGTGGGGCCGCAAGCTCACCCCGCGCTCAGTGTTGTCGAGAAATTTCAGCAATCCCTGATGGACGCTTTGCCGCAGCCCGCCTGGGTTCAGTCACTGCTCTCCGACGAACTTCCGTATTCCTTGAGCTTATTGTGCAGCGTTTTCAGGCTGATTCCAAGAATTTCCGCTGCCCGCGTCTTGTTATTTCCAGTCGACTCCAAGGTGCGTAGGATCAGCCGCTTTTCCGCTTCGTCGACGGTGGTTCCGACCGGCATCTGCACCTGGTCAGAATCGACGATGGCGGAGATATGCGCGGCGCCGAAGCCCGGTGGCAAATGCTGATGGCTCAGAATACCGCTGCCGCAAAGCACCACCGCCCGTTCCAGCACGTTGCGCAGTTCGCGAACATTTCCCGGCCAGTCGTACGACTCGAATTCGCGCAGCAGGTCCGGCTCAATGCCGGTCACCTCGCAGCCATGGCGCTCATTCATGGCATGAATCATGGACTCCGCAATCAGCGGGATATCTTCTCGATGACCGCGAAGCGGCGGCATTTCAATGTTGAAAACGTTCAGCCGATAGAACAGATCGTTGCGCAAATGGCCGTCCGCGATGGCGGTTGCGGGGTCTTTATTGGTGGCCGCCAGCACTCGAACATTGATTTGGGTTTCCACTTTGCTGCCCAGACGCCGCAGCGTGCGATCCTCCAACACGCGCAGCAGCTTGGCTTGCGTAGCGATCGGCATTTCACCAATCTCGTCCAACAGCAGCGTGCCTTCTTCCGCCAGCTCAAAACATCCGGCGCGACGTTCCACAGCTCCTGTGAATGCGCCCCGTTCATGCCCGAAGATTTCGCTTTCGATCAACGTTTCGGGTATGGCGGCGCAATTCACCGCAATGAATGGCTTGCTGCTGCGGCCGCTCAGTTCGTGCAGCGTCCGTGCCACGACTTCTTTGCCGGTGCCGCTCTCCCCCGTGATCAGGACAGAAACATTATTGGGAGCAATCCGTTCAATCAAGCGGAAAATGGACTGCATAGGAGCAGATTTTCCGACCAGGGAGCCAAGCACTCCTGTTTCCTGCACTTTGCGGCGAACATTCTCAATTTCCCGCTCTGCCTGTTGCTGCGAGCCGGCGCTCGCCAGCAACCGCTTCAATCGAATTGGGTCGATTGGCTTCTGGATGTAGTCGAATGCGCCCAGCTTCATTGATTCCACAGCGCTTTCGATACTGCCCTGCGCGGTCAGCATAATGACGGCCAGCTTGTCCTGCAGCTTCGCCAGGTGAGACAGCAACGTCAGCCCATCCATGCGCGGCATCTTCAAATCGGAAACCAGGATTGTGGGGTGCCAGTCCTGAATGCGTTCCAGAGCCTCTACTCCGTCTTCCGCCATTTCCGTGGCATATCCCCATCCTGAAATCAGTTCAGCCAGTCCCATGCGGGCATTGGGTTCATCTTCGACAATTAGAACTCTTTGACTCATAAAGTTTTGCGTTTCTATTCGGCGCCGAAAAAGTGGGTTTTCCGCCGCTTCAACCGGCGGTCCCACGGTGCCTATCCTGTCCTGTTTGTACCATGGAGAGGGGATTATCGCTCGTCGCCGCAGGCTGCCCAGGACTGGCTCCAGGAAACGTCGCCGCCATGTATTCTGAAGTGTCATATGGATCACGAGATTTCCGTTCCAGATCTTCAGGAAAAGCTGAAAGAATTCGCCTCCAATCCCAGTGAAGAATCCTTCTGCTTATTGGACGTGCGTGAACCGTGGGAAGCGCAGCTGTGTCGCTTGCCCGGGGCTCACCTGATTCCCATGGGAGATATGCCTTCGAGGGCGCACCAGGAACTGGATCCGGACGCGCATATCGTTGTCTATTGTCATCACGGTGTTCGCTCTCTCAGTGTGGTATTTTGGCTGCGCGAGCAGGGATTTGAACGAGCGCAATCACTCGCCGGCGGAATTGAACGCTGGGCCCAAATTGCGGATCCATCGATGGCTCAATATTGAACCACCCATCACCATGCACGTCTGACATTGCGGGGAATGCTTATGCCGACAGAAGCGCTCCAATTTGCACGCCAGAATCAAAACCGATTTCTTGATGAGCTGAAGGATCTGTTGCGAATTCCTTCGATCTCCACGTTGCCCGAACATCGAGGCGACGTTCGCAAGGCCGCCGAAGTGTTGGCTGCTGAACTCAACCGCATCGGCATGGAACATGTGGAGGTGATTGAAACCAGCGGTCATCCTCTGGTCTACGCCGATTGGCTGCATGCGAAGGGCAAAGCGACTTGCCTTTGCTACGGGCACTACGATGTCCAACCGCCAGACCCGCTTGAAGAGTGGACGACACCGCCATTTGAGCCTGCGGAGCGCGATGGCAACATCTACGCCCGCGGCGCGGTCGACGATAAAGGCCAGATGTACATGCACATCAAAGCGCTGGAAAGTATGCTGCAGGCGCATGAAGGCAAGCTGCCGCTGAATATTCGCATCATCCTGGAAGGCGAGGAGGAGGTTGGCGGCGAAGGGATTGCCCAGTTTGTCCGCGAGCATCCTGAGCGCCTGCGCGCTGATTTTGCACTGATCTCCGATACGGAAATGTTTGCGCCCGATTTGCCGACACTGTGTGTTGGGCTGCGCGGCATGATCTATACCGAAATCGAGGCTCGAGGCGCTGCGACTGACCTGCATTCCGGCATGTACGGAGGTGCTGCTCCCAATCCTTTTTTTGCGCTATGCCAGGTGCTGTCGCAGTTGAAGGACGCCAACGGGCACATCCTGATCCCCGGTCTCTATGACGATGTGGTGGCACCCTCCGAGGCTGAACTGAAGGCCTGGAAGTCGCTGCCCTTCGATGAAGCCGAATTTCAAAAGAAAGAAGTTGGCTCGTCCGCGCTGACCGGCGAAGAGGAATATTCCATTCTGGAGCGTCTCTGGGCGCGCCCCACGCTTGAAATTCACGGCATGCCCGGCGGCTTTATTGGCGATGGCGCCAAGACCGTAATTCCAGCAAAGGCTGCAGCCAAAGTGTCGCTGCGTTTGGTTCCGGACATGGAGCCACGCAAGATTTTTGAACTGTACAAAAAATATGTGGAATCGATATGTCCCAAAGGTATCCGGCTCGACGTTCGACTGATTCATTCCGGCGACGCGATTGTGATCGGCGTCGACAATCCATACGTTAAAGCCGCCACTTCTGCGTTGCATGAGGTGTTTAAGAAGGACACAGTCTTCATTCGCTCCGGCGGCTCCATTCCAATCGTCGGCGACTTTGAGCGCAGCCTGAAAATTCCATCTGTGATGATGGGCTTCGGATTGCCGGATGATAATCTGCACGCCCCCAATGAGAAATTCTGTATTGCCAATTTTCATCGGGGCATCGAATCGCTGATTCGCTTCTTCGAGAAACTGGGTGGGCAGCAGTAGTGCAGCCGAGTTCTCGGTCTGCCATCAATTCTGGAAACAAATCGAAGGGCGCTCCTGCGGAAATCACCGGATTTGTTCTTGCAGGTGGGCGCAGTTCGCGTCTCGGCCGCGACAAAGCTCTGCTACCGTGGCCTCCAAGTGATTCCGCGGAAGAGAACGGCCAGACCCTGCTGCAGCATTCTATTGTGCGGCTGCAAAGTGTTTGCGCCACCGTTTCTATCTGCGCCAACCGCGATGATTTGTCGTTTGCCGGAGCGATCATTCCAGACGCATTGCCGGGAAGCGGTCCGCTCGGTGGAATTGTGGCCGCGCTGGAATATTCAACAACCGACTGGAACCTGATGCTGGCAGTGGATTTGCCTTATCTTCCGGTGGAGGCGTTACAAGCGCTAGCGGCATTTGCGCGCTCGGAAGAAGACCCGAGAACTACCTCGGCACTTTCTTCGCTGCCGCCGGTGGCTTGTGTTCTTCCGCAGTTGGATGGACTGCCACAGCCGCTTTGCGGACTCTACCATCGCGCCCTCGCGCCAGGACTTCGAGCATCACTGGAAGCAGGGAAGTTCAAGGTGATGACTGCGCTGCGAGAAGCATGTGATTTCATCGTGCCCAGCCTTCAGTCGGCAAGCCTGGGATTTCGCATCGAACTGTGGAACGCCGCAGTTTTTGCGGCTGCATTGCCATCGGCGCCCAATCCCAGCGAATGGTTTCTCAACATCAACACCCCGGAGGACTGGCAGAAGGCGCGACAGCTTCGCTTTCGGTAATTCTCAGCAGCAAATCGCCGCGACTTCGGCTATCTTCAAAAGAATGGCAGAACAAAAATCCACACCGCCCGAGCCTTTCATCGCCTTTGAACACGTCTGCAAACGGTTCGGCGACAACGTCGTGCTGGATGACGTCAGTTTCTTTGTGCTGCCCGGGGAAACACTCTGCATCATCGGACGAAGCGGCGTTGGCAAATCGGTGTCTCTTGAAATCATCATGGGATTTCTCAAGCCGGATGCGGGGCGCATCATTGTCAAAGGCGAGGACGTCACCGACTTCAACGAACAACAGATGCAGTCGATTCGGCGCGATGTGACCATGGTCTTTCAGAGTGGTGCGCTCTTCGACTCGCTGACTGTGTTTGAAAATGTGGCTTTCCCCTTGCGGCAACGCGGCGAGCTGAGTGAAGACCAGATCGATCAGATTGTGAATGGCTTGCTGGGAATGGTAGGCGTGAGTGAAATGGCGCACGGCCTGCCGTCGGATCTTTCCACCGGCATGCGGCGAGCGGTAGCCATTGGAAGAGCACTCGCCGCGCAGCCAGAGGCGATCCTCTACGACGAGCCCACCACCATGGTTGACCCTTTGATGGCGCATCTGCTGGGAAACCTGATCCAGAAAGTGAAAATACAGCTGCGACTGACCAGCATCGTCGTGACGCACGACATGCAGATTGCTGAAAAACTGGCCGATCGTGTTCTGTTCTTGCACGAAGGGAAGGCGGAGTTTTTTGGCTCGGTGGAGCAGCTGCGCCAGACCACCGACCCGGTCTTGCAGGAATTTCTGCGCTTGGACGAGCGCACGTTACCCAACCCCACCCTGTGGAAATAATGCCGGTGTAGCTGGTGGCCGACTGCGGTAACCTGTTCCGGCGGTGAAGTTTGTGGACGGGTACCTTTGTGCTGGGGGAAACGTAATTTCGTTGCAATCTGTGCCGCGACCATCTACCATCGTTGAAACGTTGGTTCATGCAATTGGGTTACCGTTATCAGTTACGCGGCATCCAACTTGAAAGCCGCTACAGACAGCAATTCACGAAGGTAAGCTCACTCGATTAGTTGATTCGATATTAATTCTTTGGGAACTGGAACTTTTAACTTTCAGTTTGCATTTCAGGCAAGTGACCACTGATAAGATGGCCCTGTCCTGTTGACTTCTTCTTGTTAACTTTTCGCTTTCCTTTCTGCCTGTTGTGGCGACTCACTAACGCAAGTAGAGAAGACACAGAATGGCTTCCCCTGATTTAAGTCATTGGTTTCCGGCTCGAAGTGCGGATAATTTTGTCGAGTTACGCCCCCGGGTGGGCGGAATCGGCCCAGCTGGCCGCAGCCCTTCCCGCACAGTGACCTTCCTGTGGATGGCGGTCGACATTCTTACCGTAGTAGTGGCCGCCATGCTGGCGACGCACTTTCGCAAAACCAACTTCCTTTCCTACTTCGACACCCGTGCTCCACTGGCGGCGAACCCTTCCTCTCTGCTGCTATACCTTGCAGGCTTCTCGCTGATTCTGATCCTGGTAAGCCGGGCCCACGGTCTCTATGGTCCTCTACAGGCGTTTAGTGGATTGCGGGAGCAGCGGCTGACGGTGCAGACCTGCTTTACGGCCAGCTTGATCCTGGCTGGTGCCCTCTATTTCGGGCGCGCTGACTCCATTTCGCGCGCTGTCGTCATTGCCACCCTGGTTGGGACTACGCTGTTCCTTTGCCTGCGCCGCGCCGCCTGGCGCCTTACGCTGTACAAGCGGTATGAAAAGGGCTTGGACACCAGGAATGTTCTGGTAATCGGAACCGGCTCTCTGGGACTCGCGATTCGCAGCCACTTACAGCGGATTCGGCACCTCGGCTTTACATTCAAGGGATTTGTGCAGATTTCGCCCGACGGCAGTGAGCTTGGGAACCTATATCCAGACTCGCAGGACGACGAACAACCCATGGAGATCCTTGGAAATTTGCCGGAACTGGGTGATCTGATTCGCCGCCATTTTATCGATGAGATTTTTGTCACCGGTCCCTGCGAGCGAGGTGTGGTGAAGCGCCTGATTGCGCAAGCCAGCGTGTGGGGCGTTGATGTCCGCGTGGTACCCGACCTGTACGACGGCCTTGCCTGGAGCGCGCCGATTGAATATGTCGGCCAATTTCCCACCATGCCGCTGCATCGTCATCACATCCCAGTGGTTGGGCTGTTGATGAAACGGTCGCTCGATGTTGTCGTTTCCTTGCTGGCGTTAATCATTCTCAGCCCGGTAATTCTCCTCATCGTCATCGCCATCCGACTGGATTCTCCCGGCCCAACTTTTTACGGCGCCGAACGTATCGGCAGAAAAGGCCGGACCTTCCGCTGCTGGAAGTTCCGCACCATGGTAGCGAATGCAGATTCTCTTCGGGAGCAGTTTGACCACAAGAATGAGCGCGACGGCGTACTGTTCAAGATGACCGGAGACCCGCGAGTGACTCGGATCGGTCGGATTCTGCGAAAATACTCAATCGATGAACTGCCGCAGTTTGTGAACGTCCTCGCCGGCCACATGAGCGTGGTTGGACCTCGTCCTCCGCTGGCTGGAGAAGTTCGGCTCTATGAACTGCGGCACCTGCGCCGTCTGGAAGTCCTGCCCGGCATCACCGGACTGTGGCAAGTGCAGGCTCGTCAGGATCCTTCGTTCGATCAGTACATCTCACTCGACACCGCATACATCGACAATTGGAGTCTGTGGCTTGATCTCAAGATCATGACTCGAACCGTTGGTGTTGTCCTGAGCGGTACAGGAACCTAGACCATTTCTCTCGTACTCCAGTCTTGCTGTAGGGGCCATCGACGACTGCATTCGCGTCGTTTGTCTCTGCTATTTTCGCTGGTTACACTAGGTCAGTGAAGCTCGCCCTGGCACAAATCAATCCCACGATTGGAGATTTCCTTGGAAATGTCCGCAAAATCGTCGAGGTGAGCCTCAACAGCCAGCGCCAAGGCGCCGACCTCGTCATTTTTCCGGAGATGGCTGTGTGCGGATATCCACCCGCCGATTTGCTGGAAAAATCTTCATTCCTGGCGCGCGCGCAACAGGCCGTCGAAGAGATTGCCGAGCGAGTCACAGCCAATCAACCTATTGCCGTTCTCTGCGGATGTCCAACCCCAGCACCTTCCAATTCCGGCAAGCGGGTCATGAACTCGGCCATGTTGTTGCGCGATGGACGCGTGGAGTTTATCCAGTCGAAGATGCTGCTGCCGTACTACGATGTCTTCGATGAGCAGCGATACTTTGCTCCCGCGGCGAAGCAGGTTCTGTATGAGTTGGCCGGCGAGCGCATTGCCATCACCATCTGCGAAGATGCGTGGAACGATAAGAATTTCTGGCCGCAACGCTTGTATCCGGTAGACCCGGTCGAAAACCTGATGCACCAGGGCGCAACTTTGATCGTGAATCTGTCAGCATCCCCGTACTATCGCGATAAGCGCGAGATGCGGCGAGCCATGCTTGCAGCCATCGCCCGTCGCCATCGTGTTCCCATCGCCATGGTGAACCAGGTTGGAGGGAACGACACGCTCATCTTCGACGGGACAAGTCTCGTGCTGGATCAAGAGGGTGACACCATTGCGCAGGCGAAGTCCTTTCAGGAGGATCTTCTCGTCGTCGATCTTTCTTCCGAATCGCGTGCCATTCCGCCATCAAAGAGCGATGAAGACGCTGCTGTCTACGATGCGCTCGTGCTGGGAACGCGCGATTACGTGCGCAAATGTGGGTTCTCGAAGGGAATCGTCGGGCTGAGTGGCGGCATTGACTCCGCGCTGGTGGCAACGATTGCAGCGGAAGCTCTGGGCGCGGACAATGTGCTCGGGGTCGGCATGCCCAGCGAATATTCCTCGCAAGGCTCAATCGACGATGCGCGGCAGTTGGCGCTGAACCTCGGCATTCAGTGGGAACTGATTCCGATCAACGATATTTTTCAGCAGCATTTGAAAGCGCTGCAGCCGATTCTCGAGACTTATCCCCCTGACATTACAGAAGAAAACCTTCAATCCAGAATTCGAGGGGCGCTGCTGATGGCGTTATCAAACAAGCTGGGCGCGTTGGTGCTGACAACCGGCAATAAATCAGAAATGTCGACCGGATACTGTACCCTGTACGGAGACATGGTTGGAGCCTTGGCAGTGATTGGGGACGTGTATAAGACTTGCGTCTACCGGCTGGCCGGGTATGTCAATCGGGATCGGGAGATTATCCCGGAAAATACGCTCATCAAGCCGCCATCGGCGGAGTTGCGTCCCGGCCAGCAGGACACAGATTCGCTGCCGCCGTATGAGGTGCTCGATCCGATTCTGGAAGCGTACGTCGAGCGGTATGAGACGGCGGAAGACATTGTGCAGGCCAGTCCGCTGCCGCTGGAAATAGATTTGGTGCGCAGCATTTTGCGCATGGTGGAACGCAGTGAATATAAGCGCCAGCAGGCGGCGCCGGTGTTGAAGGTAACGCAGAAATCATTTGGAGTAGGCCGCAGATTTCCCATTGCGGTCAAGGTTCAAGTTTAATAATTTGATTTAAATATTTGAGGAACATACATGAAAATGAAGTTGATAGTCTTGTCAGTATTTGCCCTGACGACGATCTCCAGTGGTGCCGTGGCGATTGCCCAACAAGCGGCTCCGCAAAGCTCCCGGACACCCACCTCGCAGGCAGCGCCTCCGGCTCCGCCCCTCCATCTGAATAACATTGCTCCGCCGGAAAAGATTCAATTTCCGCCCGCCAATCCCAAGAACTTTACCGCAACTTCTCCGACCACTCAGGAAGTCAATTCCTTTCTGAAACAGATATGGGGCTATGACCCAAATCGCGTGTGGGAAGTTGTTGGAATCCAGTCCACCGAAGCTCCTGGGATTGTGCGAGTCACGATTCTGGTGGGCGAGCAGGGAGTCTCCCACACCCCTGCGCCCACCGTTTTCTTTGTCACACCCGACGGACATCATGCCATTGCAGGTTCCGATGTCATTACATTTGGTGCGCATCCGTTTGCGCCGGTTCGGCAGCAGCTGGAAGCGCGCGCTACCGGCCCTTACCGCGGTTCAAGCTCGAAGAATTTGATGTTGGTGGAATTTGCCGACCTGCAATGCCCGGATTGCAAGATTGCGGAGCCGACCATGGACAAGCTGGCGACCGACTTTCCCAACGCGCGTATTGTCTTTCAGGTTTTCCCGTTGACCAATATTCATCCCGAAGCCGAGAAAGCCGCGGAATATGCGGTATGCGTCGCGCAGCAGAAGGGAAATGCCGCCTTCTTCCAGTTTGCTCAGGCTGTGTTTGATACGCAGGAGAACTTGAAAACAGATGCCGATGGAACCCTGAAGGCTGCTGCGACCAAGGCTGGAGCGGACGCTGCAGCTGTATCAACCTGCGCTGGAACTCCGGCTGCTGCTGCTGCTGTTGCCGCTTCGGTGAAACTTGGGAAGGATCTCAATGTCAACGAAACGCCCACCCTGTTTGTAAACGGTAGACCCGTGCCGGTTACAGGCGTGCCGTACAACACGTTGAAGCAGATCATTTCCTATACCGCGCAGGAAGAAGCGCCTGCTGCGGCGACGTCCGGTCAATAGAAAGTGCAGTCGAAATGACGTCCGATCCTACGGCGCGGAATGAAAATCTCAGTCATGATTTTTTCTTTCGCGTCGTAGGTTCGCGATGAGCCGGTTCCTTCTGGGCAGACCGAAAAGCCTGCAGTCAATTCGCAAGTCCTTCCTGGGCATTGGCTCCATCGTTTGGGTCATAGACGACGTGGATCAAGCCGTCGCGATAATCAATATCGACGGTTAAATACCGCAGTGTCTGCAATCCGATGATGCCAGAAACTTCCACGCCGGCCTCCGTACTCAGGCCATCCATGTTGATTACGAGGACATCTTTCAGGGGTGCTCGCAGGCGCGCAAAATCAAGATCGACACCGCCTTCGGTATAAAGATTCGCAACCCGTCCGCTTAGACCCGTCAGGCTGTCCTGCGTGTCGGAGTGTACACTGCCGGCGCTCTCGGCCGCCGGAATCGAAAGGATGCTGACGGACGATCCTGAGTCCAGCAGAAACAGTCGCGGCTTTTTATCCTTCAATTCACCATTGATAAAGATCTGATGACCTACTCGTGCAAATGGAGACCAGAGTTGCATCTCCGGACCAATGTAGCGGTCAACATAATGAATCTCTGGAGCTGGAGTTGTGGGTTCGTGCATCACGTCCGGTGAACTTGGATCCGGCGTCGCATTGCCGACCCCGCTTGCATTCAGAGAAGCGCCGTGGTTCGCATGTTCACCCGGGATAGGCGGCAGTTGCGACAGGGTCATCTGGTGCGCGGGGAAGTCGAGCTTGACGTGATAATTTTCGAAAACATCCGCGCCGATCAGGCCATCTTTGCCGACGATGGACGGGGTGTCTGAAACCTCGACCAGGCAATCCTTGAACTCAAGCGAGCCAATTCGAAGATCATCCGCATACGCCCAGTAACCGCTCATGGATTTCTGGTCGCCGAGGCCGGAAATGGTGTCACTGGTGACCGGGACCAGGCCTGCCTTCTCCGCGGTATCGTGATTGAGCAATATTCCTGAGAGTCCGGTATCGAGTTCCAGTTCAGCATTCGCTTTTTGGTTGACGCTGATCTCGAAGCCCATTCCGTTGGTGCGATGGTAGACATCTGTTGCCAGGCCTTCCAGCGGCAACGACGTCTCCGTGACCGAATGTGAAGCGAGACGGCAGCCGCCATTCTTAGCGGCGATCGCGGCTCGCAGTTGACTGACATATTCTTTCAGCGAACGCTGCTGATCTGCAGGGATGTCCGCGGTTTTTTCAAGGTAGTCGTCGATCTGCTGGATTCGCTCCGACAACGGAAGCCGTTCAATCCACGACAGGTGAATGTCCGGATCATCAGGGTCCAGCTTGTATGCCGCCTTCAACTGTTGATAGCCGGTGGCGCGCATCGATTCAATCCAAAGCAGCTGGTACCAGTCGTACCGCGTCCGTGCCAGGCACGGATCGAATCTGAGAGAGGTTTGATATGCTTCGGCCGCCTCTGTCAACCTTCCCTGTCGAAGACGAATCTCTCCCATGGCGGTAAGCAGTTTGGCGCTGGCCGGATTCGTCGCAAGGTTGCTCTCCGCCAGCTGCGAGGCCTCGCTGATCTGGCCTTCCTGCAGCAAGCTGCGAACCTGCCCGGCGATCGCTTGTAGATCCTGCGGATTATTTCTGGCGGCGGAGAAGTAGAGTTCAAACGCTTTCGAGAAGTCTCCTTGTCGAAAGGCCACCGCGGCCGGATCCATGGATGGCTTCTGCACGGGACAGTCGACCTGTTGCGCTGACAATGTCGATACCGAAATCAGGCAGCCCAGCAACAAGACGGTCGTGCCGATCTCCGCGCGCAACCTCATATCCATCCCCTCTTTAGAAGAATGCGAACAAATGATGCAACCAGGCGGAAGTTGTGCAATTTAGGGTGGAGAATAACAAGGTGCGCAGCAAGTCGCAAGAAACAAATGACGCTGAGTAAAACTTTGGATTACCGCAGGCTATGAATACAGCGGATACCCGGCGAAAATTGAATCTGCTACACTCCTCTGTTTTGGCTGTAACGACTGCGCGGTCGCGGAGAAGCGACGTAGAGCAACTTTTTATTCGAGGAGGGAGAGAGAACTGTGAATGAGATTCAAAGAGTGGGCGTCATCGGTGCGGGAACCATGGGCAATGGGATCGCGCATGTGTTCGCGCGCAACGGCTACCACGTGGTGCTATGTGAAGTGGAGCAGCGGTTTCTCGATCGCGGCCTGGAGACACTACGGAAGAATCTGGAACGCGAGGCCGCAAAGGGGAAGATCACGGTCGATGACGCTCAGGCATCTCTCGCCCGCGTGACCGGCGTCCTCGATCGCGAACGGCTTGGGGACTGCGATTTTGTCGTCGAAGCGGCGACCGAAAAATTTGAGATTAAGAAAGCGATCTTTGCCGATCTGGACCGGATCACTCAAAAAGACGTCATCCTTGCTTCGAACACTTCGTCTATTTCTGTCACAAAGCTGGCCAATGTCACGACGCGACCCGATCGCGTTATCGGCATGCACTTTTTTAATCCTGTCCCGATCATGAAGCTGGTCGAAGTGATTCGTGGCATGGCGACCAGTCAGGAGACCTACGATCAAGTTCGGGATCTCGCGGTGAAGCTAGAGAAAACGCCGGTCGAGGTCAACGATGCGCCCGGGTTCGTGTCGAACCGCGTATTGATGCCACTGCTGAATGAAGCCATGTACGCCGTGATGGAAGGCGTTGCCACGCCGGAAGCAGTCGATGAAGTGTTCAAGTTGGGCATGGCTCATCCCATGGGACCGCTGACTCTGGCCGATTTTATCGGCCTGGATGTTTGCCTCGATATTATGCGCGTGCTGCAAGATGGCTTCGGCGATCCTAAGTACCGCCCATGTCCCTTATTGGTTCGCATGGTCGATGCAGGCTGGCTCGGCCGCAAGTCCGGTCGTGGCTTCTTTCAATACTGAGCGTCAGCTGCGGGTTGTTACAACTTTCTTTGAACAGGACCGCGGCGGTTGCTCCTCTATCGATAGTCGGCACAAAATCCCGGTGCACCCGGACCCAGCAGCGAGCAGCCGCGCCGAATTTCGCTGATGATCAGCGAGCAGGAATTCTGCGAGTTGCACGGCGGATGCGTCGCCGGCGAAACCTGCAGGCATTCATTCACCAGCCGATTCGCCTTCACCGCGCCAGCCGATTGCAGGCATGAAACGGAATCATCGCCCGCCATACGCTCCACCCGATTGTCGCGGTAGACTTCTTGTATTCCGTAGCTTACGGCAATTGGATGAAGTTCTTCTCGAATTTTCTGCCATTGCGACATCACATCCGGTCCCAGGCTTACGGTTTGCAGCAGAGAATCAATCTGTCCCGCAGTGCTTACGGCGCCGGAAACAGCAGTTCCGTCGTTGCGATTTTTCTTGAATGTCGTCAGCATGGCATCCACTTGATTTTCGAAGGCCCGAACCAGATTTTTTGCGTCTTTCGCCTGGCTGGTTTTGCGAATGGTGCTCTTGCCAACGGCGTGGTCAAACATCGGGCGGAAATTCTTTGTGTCGTACCGCAAGTTCTTCATCATGTGGTCCATATCTTTATCGCTGACACGTTTCTGCGCGCGGGCGTTTAGGGGTTGCAGGATCAAAAGAAAACCTACAATCAACAGCATGGACAAACCAGGAACAGCCTTGTGATGCATCCGCATATGGATCGTCTCCTCTTTCCAGTTGAGAAATTTGTGGGGCTTGCGAACGGCACAACCACCACCGAATTCTATCCGCTACGTCGCCAGTTTTTTACCCGCGAACCGCCGAAGAGTGTGTTGAATTTGGGCAGAATTCGCCCTCGCTTCCACGATAAAACGCGATACTCTTTTCATATGGTTCGTGTTACAGTTCTTGGCTCCGGGTCCAAAGGGAATTGCACTGTCATCTCCACCAGTCGCACGCGTATTGTGTTGGATGCCGGACTCAGTTGCAGAGAAATCGTCAAGCGCATGCGCTATAGCGGAGAAAATCCAGAAAAGTTGGATGCAGTTTTAATCACGCATGAACATCAGGATCATGTGCAGGGGCTTTCTGTGCTGGCTCGACGCTGGAACGTGCCGGTTTACGCTACCCAGGCAACCCACGCCGCATGGAAGGCATGGATCACTCCGCGAACCACGATGAGCCTGAACCAGTGGCTGGAGTTACGCCGCCAGCAGTACGCCGACTCGATGAAGTCCGGCGTTTACGGAGAGAACGATCCGGCTGTTGGTCCGCCATCCGGCGATGCATCTGTGGAAATCCCAACTCTCGCCGCCTCTGAGGAAGGACACAATCAGCCGGAGGACAGCCAAACCGAACCCATCACGGCGCATCAACCAGAGGAAAGCCATTCGCACAACGCTACCGCCGCGCTGCCGGACCCGGAGGATCTGATCCCGCCCGGAGATCCGGCCAGTTCCGACCCAGCCTACCTGCCTTGCCTCGAACATTTTCGTGCCGGCATCCCTTTCGATATTGGCGATATCCATGTGACGCCGTTCACGATTCCGCATGACGCTGCGGACCCAGTAGGGTTTGTTGTGCAGGCGGAGGGAATGCGCATCGTCGTCGCTACCGACCTGGGCTACCTGGCCCCCAATGTCCGCATGCATTTACGCGGCGCCGATCTGCTGATGATCGAGTCCAATCACGATGTCGAAATGCTGCGCGACGGACCCTATCCGTGGATCGTGAAGCAACGAGTGCTCTCCCGCGTCGGCCACCTTTCAAACGATTCCCTGGGAGAATACCTCGCCTCGGAATATGACGGAGGGGCTCGCTATGTCATTCTGGCTCACATATCTGAGAGCAACAATTTGCCGGCCCTGGCGCGCAGCTGTGCCGAACGAGCCCTGGAAGGCAGAATGGGCTTGCTGGCCAATCGAGTATTACTGGCATCTCAGAACGAGCCTTTGGAATCAATAGATTTATAGGACTTTACGGTAACATTTTCCGGTAATTCGCTACCGATTACGTTACAATCAAGTCAATATAGTAGAGAGTGGTTGGCTTTAAGGGAATCGGGAGACTATGCGGAAAATCCGTTGTATCGACCCCACAGTTGGGGACATCCTAGCAGGATGGCGGTATGACATCTCCGGGCTCAACCCTGAAATGCGTACCGACTACGAGCAACATTTACGTGAGTGCCACCACTGCCACGGACGCCAGCGGATTCATCGCGCAGTGGACGTGCTCTTAATCGGGACCTCTACTCTTGCCATTGGAGCTTTCATCCTAGCCCTGATGGTGTTGCATCGCATAGAACCGTTGCGGGATTGGGTGGTTCTTAGCCTGCAACTGCATCAAATGTCGTTTGTCGTGAGCGTGGAACGGGTGGCGATTCTGGGTCTGTTGATCTCGCTTCTGGCGTGGATCATCGTGGCCATCATTACGCCGGCGCCTGTCTATCTCAGCCAGCAGGCACGGGCCCTACAGGCGCGCCTGCCGGAAGAGCTCCGCGAACGGTTACCCAAACTTCCTGCCTAGCAGTCAGCGAGTTCCTGTTGTCGGTTTGAAACGTGGAATTCTGACGACGCACATCCATCTCTGCGAAAAAGTTGCTTACTCTGCCTGCCGATACCAGTGAGTATGCCAGCTTCAGCACGCCACGACGGAGGCATAGCCAATTTGGCGGCATCCGATTTGGTCGAATATAAACACTTGTCCTTGGTGGTGGATTAACATTTGCGCAGAAGGCGAGATGAGGAAGAGTCCCGCTGAGGTCCGATATGTGCACGCTAAATCCATCGGTGAAACTTCTACTTATTTTTGTTTTTGCGCCTCTCTTGTTTGTGTGTACCCCGTCGCCTACCAAGGCGCAATCGTGCGGTGCTGCTGGTTTGGCAGTACAGGTGCTCGGCTCTGGCGGTCCGGAGTTGCAGGACAAGCGCGCATCGACCAGCTACTTGATATGGGATCAAGGTAAAGCACGGGTAATTGTTGACGCAGGAGGCGGTAGTGCGCTTCGTTTTGGGGAGAGCGGAGCAAAAATGTCCCAGGTAGATGTTTTTCTATTCACCCATTTTCATGTTGATCACAGCGGCGATTTTCCGGCGTTAGTATTTTCTTCCTGGTTTGGAGACCGCAAGCGCCCCTTGCCGATATTCGGCCCTTCGGGAAACTCGATCATGCCGAGCACTACCGAGTTTGTGCACGACCTCTTCAGTGAGCCCCACGGAGCCTGGCGGTATCTGAGCGAGATGGTGGAACCAAATCCCGAGGGAACCTACGAATTGCAACCGCATAATGTTGTGCCCAGCTTAACGCCAATTCTGGTATTTCGTAATGCAGATATGGCCGTCTACGCAGTGAGCGTAGTTCATGGTCCGTTTCCTGCGTTGGCGTGGCGAGTGGAAATCCACGGCAAGCGGATTGTCTTCAGTGGAGATACGAACGGGGAGGGAGAAGGGCTGACAACGCTGGCATCCAACGCCGACATATTTGTAGCTCACAACGCCGTACCGGAGGGTGCGACTGGTTTGGAACGGCGACTTCATATGCCGCCTTCGGTGATCGGAACGATCGCGGAGAACGCGCACGTCAAGCAATTGGTACTGTCTCATCGAATGCTGCGGACTTTGGGAAAAGAGGATCAGACCCGAGCCGAAATAAAACTACGATATCCGGGCCCAATCTTGTTCGCCAACGACCTCGATTGTTTTCCCGTAAAGTAAACCCCAATCACGGCTAGTGGCCACCTGGTCTTAGCTAGTGGTAACAGGCCGATGCGCTCATCAAGCAGGCGTTCGTCGTCAGATTAAGGATCACCGTCGGAAAACGACATTGCATTCCCGAGTGCAAAGTCATTGGTTTGCGAAAACGACGTGAGGATTTTGACGCGGTCAAGACTACGATATGTACTGTTTCGAAAGAAGCACGCAGTAGCCATTTGGCCAAGACGTGATTTTCTAACGAGTGTCCGCCATTTCAGCCGAAGTTGCGACGAGAGAGAATCTACGACCTGGGCGTTTTTTTGTGCTTCAACTTGGCGCACTTGTCCAAAACGGCCTGGTGCAGCTGCGTTCGGATCGACTCCGGCAGCTCGAACAATTCATTGTTGCGGTAGACCTCGATGGTCTGACGCGTGGTATCGACAGTCACGTGGCAATGGCTGCAGCCGGCCATATGCTGTTCCAGTTCCGTGCGAAGAGCAGTCGCCGTTTTTGCGTCAAAATAATCGGTTAGGTTGGCTAGAAATTCTGTGCAATTCACGGTGCATGCTCTCCTGTGGGAACCCGGAAGTATCGGCTCAGCCGTTCGCGCAATTGCAAGCGAGCTCGCAACAGACGGCTCTTCACCGCCGGTACGCTCAATCCCAGCGCCTGCGCGGTTTCTTCCGTCGACAGACCATCAATATCTCGCAGCGCGAACACGGTGCGAAATCCTGGCGGTAACCCCTTGATGGTTTTGCGAAGAATTTCCGCCAGCTCCGCCTGGTTGTAATTCTGTTCCGGATTCGGCATCCAATCCGCGAAATCGCGCGGGATGGAACCTTCTTCGGTCTGGATTTCGTCGTCCATCGATACCGTCTTCTGCGAGCGGCGCTTGCGCAGGCGCATCAACGACTCGTTGACCGCGATGCGCACCAGCCACGTATAAAACTTCGAATTGCCCTGAAACTGATTGACCTTTTGAAACGCCTTGAAAAACGTATCCTGCACAATGTCTTCCGCGTCTTCACGGTTCTGCGTAATGTGAAGCGCGATGCGAAAGATTTGGCGATCATATTGCCGCATCAGTTGCTCAAATGCGCTTAAATCCCCAGCCTTGACCTTTTCCACCAACAGCAGGTCTGGGTGCAGTGCATTTGCTTCCTTCTCTTCTGGAGTCAACATGGTTGCCATGGTTCGAGGGCGGCCCTTTCGATCTTGCTGCTCGCCATCGCGCTTGGACGACCACTCCGAAGTCACAATGCCATTGCAGCTAATTAGATGGTAGAACGGCGCAGCGGTTGCGGACAAATCTGCCAGAGCGTGCAAGTATTTGCGACGCCACTTTGTTTTCGCGCGCTATCCCGCTAGATTGATACATATATGGCGTTTTTTGGATTAGTTGTGCCGTGCCGGCGCCACTCAAGGGCGCTTAATGGTTTTTGCTATTCTCGAAAGCTTCCGCGCATTTCTTGGGCTTTCTTCGTCTTGCTTGGTTTTGCGATGATGGCCGCGGTTCCTACCGTTGCCCAGGAGTCTGAAACTGCCACGCACCACAAATCCCATACGACGTCGAAGTCCGAGGAACACCACGCGAAATCGACTCATCACTCCGAATCTTCTCGCGCCGGCAGTCATCACTCCACGCACCACGAGACAGCGACGCGGTCAGAGAGAGAACGCCGTTCGGAACACGAGCGTCACACCAGCAGAAAAGAGACCGCGCGTTCGCGGCACCATCGCCGCCACGTCACCGCGCGAGAACTGGCTCGGGCGCACCAGCTTCACCATGCGTTTGTCGCATCCTCTGAACTGCGACCTATGGCGCAGCAGTTGATCCAGCAGCGTACCCCCCAGGCCTATGCCGGAGTTCTGCGCTATGCGCGCTCCCACACGGGAGAAGCAGCCGCGGCCGCCTATATGGCGTTGGGGCAGGCGCATTTGGAAGACGGCAAATTCAAGGACGCCGCTTCGTCGTTTGAATTGGCGAACCGCTACGGTCACGCGCTCGACGACTACGCGGATTATCTCGGAGCGAAGGCGAACTTTGCGCAACAGCAATATGCTGCGGCTGAGCAGTTGCTGCAGGGATTTGCAGAGCGCCACCCGGACAGCATTCTGATCGACCGCGCCAACCTGTTGCTGGCCAATATCAAGATAGGCGAAGGCGATCCACAAGCGGCGCTGCATCAGCTTGCGAAGCTTGATGGAACCAGGCTTTCTAGGTCGTCCGAATATCTTTTTGCCTCGGCGAAGGCCAACCAGCTGGCTGGAAATCGCAAGCTGGCACAGGAAATGTATACGCGGCTCTATGTCGGTGACCCCACGAGCAGCGAGTCGACACAGGCGCCAGCCCAGGTGCAGCAGATGGGAATCACCCCGCCGTTTACTATAGCCGAGCGTACCCGTCACGCTGATGGATTGTATATGGCAGGAAAGTACGGAGCAGCGGCCGAAGAATATCAGTCGCTAGCGCAGGATCCCGAGGTGATTGGCACAGCAGAAGTGAACAAGCTGCTGGCGCGTGCTGCTGTCGCGACCTTTAAGCAAACCAGGCACGTGAACCCATCCCAGTTGGTGCGCTTGTCAGATACGGACGACGAAGCTGGGGCGACGCGGCTTTACCTGATGATGGAGTCGGCTCGCGATGCGAAAGACGTCGCACAGGTGAAAGCACTAGTTGGCCAGTTGGAGCAACGTTTTCCCACCAGTCGATGGACAGCGGAAGCGCTGTTTTCCGCAGGCAACATGGCGCTCGTCGCCAACGATATGCCGTCGGCGATTGCGTACTACGGCGACTTGGCGCAGCGGTTTCCGGATAGCACCATGGCGTCGACCAGTCACTGGCACGCGGCGTGGCTGAATTACCGCTTGGGCGACAAGAAAACGGCTGCGCGGATGTTTGACGAACAGATTGAGCGCTACCCCGATGACACACACATCTCAGCCGCGATTTATTGGCGTGGCGTCGTCTACCAGGAGTACGAAAAAAATCCAGCGGCAGCGGCGGCTTGCTATCAAACACTGATTCGATCCTTTCGTCAGTACTACTATGCGGACCTGGCCAAGCAACGCCTGGACGCTCTGGGCGCCGTCGAACCAGTAACCCTACCGCAACTCGCACATCTTAGCGATCCAAAGATCCCTGACCTCACCACGGACATTCCGGAAGATGATGTCCATCTCGAACGCGCCAAGCTGCTTGCCAATGCAGGGCTGAATCAGTACATCGTTTCGGAGATCGGCGACAGCCCAGACAGCAGTACGTGGAGCGCGTATGCGGAAGCCCAGCTTTATAGCTCCTATGGAGAGAATTGGCGCGCGATGCGGGTGCTAAAGCAGAAGCTGCAATCCTATTTTGCGGTGCCGATGGATGCGATTCCGCGGCCGTATTGGGACCTGCTCTTTCCGCAGCCCTATTGGCCGGTGTTGCAAAGCGACGCAGAGAAACAGGGGCTTGATCCGTTTCTCGTCGCCTCGCTTATCCGTCAGGAATCTGAATTCAATCCGAACGCAATCTCCTACGCAAACGCGTGGGGGCTGATGCAGTTATTGCCGCGAGTCGGCAGTGCGCTGGCCCGGCAGCAACATGTGCGTCCCTATCGAACTGACTTTTTGTTGATCCCGCAGGTGAATCTGAAGCTGGGCACCGTATATTTTCGCCAACTGATGGATGAGTTCAATGGTCAACCGGAATACGCGCTGGCAGCCTACAACGCCGGTGACGATCGCGTGAAGGCCTGGCTCGCGAACGGCCCCTACGGCAGCCTACCGGAATTTGTGGAGTCGATTCCATTTACGCAGACGCGCGAGTATGTCGAGGCCATCATGCGTAATCGGGAAATGTATCGGCGGTTGTACGGTGCGCCTGACGGGACCCCTGCCAAGGATGCGACAACAATCCCGAACGCGCCGCACAGCAAGAACGAAGCTGACGCGCGATAACCGTGTGGTTGCGATATGGCGCCGCGACTGTCCGTATCATCGCGTCGGCCGTGATCGCGCCGAATATTCGATAGAATCGGGATTGCATCTACCCGTCTCATCAGCCCGGATGGCGAAATCGGCAGACGCAGCGGACTTAAAATCCGCAGGGAGCAATCCCATGGGGGTTCAAGTCCCCCTCCGGGCACCATCTCTGCCTAGCATGATCGATTGAATGCAGAGGAACTGGCTGCCGATTCCAGTGGGTGTTAGTTCACGGCGCCAGCAGTGAGCCTGGCAAAGTAGCTAACGCAGATTGATATACCTTGTCGTATTTGGCGTCGTATGTCTCTGTATAGACCTTTTCTTGATAGTGATTCGCGGATGCACTGAGGTTGATAATCCGGCAGGGGCAATCAAGCTCGCAACAAGCTTCTCAGAGAGCGAAACTCAATAGGGCGGCTCAGACTGAGAACATGTCAGCCCGGCGCGATGGCGTGGAGACGCGCACCGTCCCGGCGGTAGCCTACCTTGATTGACCAAATGACCCACTGAATGATACTAATGGGCGCGATCAGGGAATTGTTGGAATCAGTGCAGTCTTATAAGAAAAGTCGAATGCTGCTGGCGCTGGTAGTAACGGTCAGCATGGTCCCAATCTGCTTCTCACAGAACACGGCCACGAATGTTCCCTCGCCACCCGACCGGCCGGGAAATCATCCCGGTATCCAAGTACAGTTCAACGTGCGGGCGCCGATGCGCGACGGCGTGAAGTTACGCGCGGACGTTTTTACGCCTGATGGTCCGGGACCCTTTCCGGTTCTGTTGAGCCGTACCCCGTATAACAAAGAAGACCCTGGAACCATAAGCGCCGGCATCGAGGGCGCCGAGCAGGGTTTCATCATGGTGAACATGGACGTGCGCGGCCGCTACAACTCGCCCGGGTTCTGGGAACCGTTCAAGTACGAAATCAATGATGGCTATGACTCCGTCGAGTGGGCCGCCAAGCTGCCCAAATCGGACGGTAAGGTTGGCATGTGGGGTGGCTCCTACGTTGGTGCCACGCAATGGCTTGCGGCAATTTCCGACCCGCCCCATCTCGCCGGCATCTGTCCCGAGGTCACCTCGCAAGACTATTACAAAGACTGGGCCTACCAGGGCGGTGCGTTCCAGCAGTGGTTTGCTCAATCCTGGGCGTCCCATACGGCCGGCGATGCGCTTTGGCAGCAAACGTATTTCGACTTCAGTTCACTCGGCTACGTTCCGTCCACACGCTCGCCCAAAACCGGTCTGTTGACGCGGCCGGGGCAAAAATCAATGACCGACCCCTTGAACTACATCAAGGTGCTGCCCCTCAGCGACTACACAACTCTGGTCACGCCCCCAACCGCCGGCAACGCAGGCCTCAAGGCGCTTGAACCCTGGTATCTGGACTGGTTGGCCCATCCCACCGACGACGCCTATTGGCAGAAGTGGTCGATTTCTAAGGACTATTCCCGCATTCATGTGCCAGTCTTCAACATTGACGGTTGGTATGACCTGTTCCTTGAGGGCGCGATTGAGAACTACGAAGGCGTGAAAGCCCATGGTGGTACTGCAGAAGCCCGCAATGACGATCATCTAATGATCGTTCCCGGCGGCCACTCCGGCTTTGGCACAAGGGTGGGGGCCTACAATTTCGGCGAAAGCGCCAAGGCTAACACGTTTCAAGTCATGCTCGACTGGTACAAACACCTTTTCCTCGGCCAAAACAATGCCGTCAGCCAGTGGAAGCCCGTGCGCTACTATCAGATGGGCACGGACGTTTGGAAGCAGAGCAGTACCTGGCCGCCGCCTCAGGCTACAACCGTGGCTTACTATCTGCACTCGGCCGGCAAAGCCAACACCGCTTCCGGCAATGGCAGTCTGAGCGTTCAGGTCAACGATCCAAGCGGCAATGCCGCTTCCGATCGGTACGTCTACAATCCGGCCAATCCGGTACCGACGCTGGGCGGCAGCATGTGCTGCGACGGCAAGGACGTGCCCAACGGGGTGCAGGATCAGCGCCCAGATGAAAAGCGTCCCGACGTGCTGGTCTTTTCAACTCCGGCGCTTACGAAGAACCTAGATGTCACCGG
>DATJUD010000142.1:0-9297 GCA_035502695.1 Acidobacteriaceae bacterium | reverse complement strand
AGAGCAGATCGGCAAAGACATCGCCCGTGCTCGACACTATTTCGCGCTGTATCAAACGCTGTTCGGGCTCAATTCCCAGGCATAAGCAAATCAAAACGCCGTCCTTTTAACCGCTCAAAAGAATTGCCTTGCCGGCTATCTTGCGCTCGTGAAAACCAGGAGTAGGGGCGACCAGCTGTCGGCAAAATCTAACTCGCCGATTCACTGTGGTTTTGCAATTGCCGGCTATTCCGACTGGGCAATCACAGCAAATTTCCGCTTTGTACCATCGGGGAGTAAGAATTCATATTCCTGAATCGATTCGTACGTAGTTTTGTGCGTATCTTGAATCAATTTCGCATGGTAATCCCCAGGATTCATCAGCCCGTTTCCATGCGAATACATTTTCGCGCTTGAAGTGGGACCTTGCAGTTCGTAATGCCTGCCACCGATCACCACCATCAAGACTTCATTCAGGCCATCCGAGGCGTATTGTGCACCAGAGACATGCACATTGATGTTGTAGTCGTCCCCGGTTGCTGCTGGTTTCGCAGCCCACATTTTTCGACTGGCGCCGGCAAACACCATACAAGACAGAACGAATCCCCAAACAATCTTCTTCATTCGACGATCCTCTCGTTGGAATACTTGGACCATACTACGCCCATCGGGCGATCGGTCTTCATCGTAAAGGATTGGGCGCTAATGGATCTTCTGGGATTGGCTTGTTGCCGACGCGCCGGAAGTGATTGCCGAAGTCGCGACAGTCGGCGTCACCGGGGCTTCCCCAGGAAATGCCTCGTCCGGATGACCGGCGATGGCCGCCTTCATGAAATCAATCCAGATAGGCAACGCCACCCGCGCTCCCGTTTCCTTATCGCCCAGCGTCTCCCGATCATCGTAGCCGACCCACACGCCACAGGTGACGGAGGGCGAAAAACCCAGGAACCATGCGTCTGTAAAGTCGTTGGTGGTGCCGGTTTTTCCTCCCAGCGGATGATGCAGCTGGCTCACCGTTGCACCGGTGCCCTGACGCGTCACCGCCTCAAACAGCTGCATCATCTGCCGCGCGGTTTTTTCGTCGGTCGAGACGTGTACATCGGGGGTATCATCCCACAAAACTTCTCCGTCCGCTGTGGTCACCCGATGAACAAAGTGAGGCGTCAGGCGAATGCCGTCATTGGGAAAGCTGCTATAGGCCGCCACCTGCTCATACAGGCTGATCTCTGCCGCACCCAGCGCAATCGGCAAAAATGCGGGAATGTCTGTCGTTACTCCAAAACGATGCGCTGTCGCAATCACCTTGCGGATGCCGACATGATCCGCCAGCTTCAGCGCAGGAATATTCAGAGACTCAGCAAAGGCGCGTGTCAGCGTAACATTTCCCAGCCAGCGATGTTCATAATCATGTGGGATATAAAGTCCAGACGCCGTGCGGAATGTCACCGGACCATCGAGAATGATGCTGTCCGGCTTGTACCCGTCCTCCATCGCCGCAGTGTAGTCGTAGGCTTTAAAAGATGAGCCGGTTTGCCGCTCTGCCTGGGTGGCTCGATCGTATTGCGACAGATTGAAGTCGCGTCCGCCGACCAGCGCAAGGATGTCGCCGCTGGGATTGTCCACCGCCATCAGCGCAGCCTGTACGCCGCTATCCTGTTCCAGAGTGGCGTAGAGCAGGTTGCCATCTGTTGTCGCGACCGGGGCTGGCTGGTTCGCGGCAATTTTGCTCACTGCCTGCGCTCCCGCAGCCTTCGGTAAGATTCGCACATACACAATATCCCCGGGCCGAAGCAGATCCGTGGCTAACTCTTTCTTCGTCCACGCCCAACCCTCTGGAGCAATGATCGCGCTGGTGTTTTCGCCCACGCGTACCGTCACTTCATACGGCAACACTTCCGTCACCACCCCGTGAATGTACGTTCCCGGAGCAGGCTTTATAGTCCAGTCGGGATGCCGGAACGCATCAATCGAACTGCCCGCGGCAATCACATTCAGCAGGTTGCCGCGCCAGCCTCGACGCCGTTCGTAGGCAGCCAATCCATCCAAAACGGCGGCGTTCGCGGCCTGCTGCAGCTTCAAGTCCAACGTCGTGTAGACGCGCAATCCCGATTCGTGCACCATGTCCGATCCGAATCTCTGATCGAGTTCCTTGCGAACTTCGTCCACGAACCATGGAGCCACCGTATTGGGCGGCGATTCAATGTGCAGTCCCAGCGGGCTCGCTTTGGCTTCCGCCGCTTGTTGCGCCGTGATGACGCCGTCCTCCAGCATCTCGTTTAGAACCAGATTGCGTCGATCCAGCGCCCGTTCCGGATGACTCACCGGCGAGTAATACGATGGCCCGCGCGGCAGAGCAGCCAGCAGCGCCGCCTCCGGCAAGGTCAAATCGCGCGCGTGCTTGCTGAAGTAGTATTCCGATCCCGCCTCAAACCCATACACGCCCTGGCCCAGGTAAATCTGGTTGGCATAGAGGGTGAAAATCTGCTGCTTGGTGAAATTCCGCTCAATCTGAATGGACAGCAGAACTTCCTGCAGCTTGCGATGAAACGAACGCTCCGGAGAGAGAAACAAGTTCTTCGCCAACTGCATAGTCAGGGTGGAAGCACCCTGGGCACGACGATCGGTTGTCAAATCCCGATACGCCGCCCCTGCCACGCGAAAGAGATTCACTCCCCAATGGCTTTCAAAATTCTTATCTTCAATGGAGATCACCGCATGGCGAAGCACAGGAGGAATATCGTTGTAGCCGACAACAATGCGTCGCTCCAGAGCGAACGATCCAATCTGGTTGCCGTGAACGTCGTAAAGCAAGGTGGTTGTATTCGGTCGGTAGCGCTCGAGGTCCTGAATCTGAGGAAGATCGACCGTATAGATCAACAGCAATCCGCTCAGTGCCCCGAACATGGCCGCGAGAATCGCAAGAATCGCGAACGCAGCTGACCCAGCCAATTTTTTTCGTCGCCCGGAGGGGGGTCGAAAATTCGCCCGGCGAACGCGATGCAGCCTGGCAGACGGCTGAGATGCTGGAGGTGTGAAGGTCAAGGACAGTCCTGATGCAATTCTCTTATATCTCTTGAGCAAATCGCAGAATTCTGTCTACTTCGCGGGGATTTGACTCGGCAACAACGGACGAATCGCTCGGCAACATACCAGTGCGACGAGTTGACCTGTCAGGCAGCCTTCTCCTGCTTCAACAGTTCCAGAGCCTTGTTCAACTGGTCGTCCGGCTGCGGCGGCGCGGGCGGCGCGGGAGCAGCCTTAGCAGCACCTGGAGCGGTCGGAACCGTCACCGGCCCGTGCGCGGCTGGGGTCTGTAATCCAAAACCGTTGTTTTCCGCCACCACCACATTCGGTGTCACTGCTTTATCCTGGATGGCGTCTCCATCCGGCGCATGATATTTGGCGACGGAAAGAAACAACATGGCGCCATCGGGAAGAGGAATCTGCCGCTGCACAGCGCCGGACCCGAAAGTACGATCTCCTACCAGTTCCGCGCGCTTATTATCTTTCAGCGCAGCCGCCACAATCTCCGCCGGGCCAGAGGTGCCGTGGTTGACCAGAACCATCAGCGGCGCTTCCGTTACAAAATTCTTTGGCTCCGCCGTCCAGGTTTGCTTCGGATAAGTTTGACCCTGCAATGTCGCGATGGTGCCTGACTTTAAAAATGCATTTGCCAGCTGTACCGCGGAATTCATGTTTCCGCCGGTCACGTCGCGCAGATCCAGCAAGATCTTTTGCTTGCCCGTGCTTTGAACCTGACGCAGCTTGGTCACAATGTCATCCACTCTGTTCTGGCTCAGGTCATACGGCTTCAGATACAGGATGCTGCTGTTGTCATACTCATCGACATGCATCGCCGGATAGTCGGCCAGGGCACGAGTCAGCGTCATCGCATCGGGCGTGGCGCTGGTAGGCTCAATCACCGAGAAATGTACCGTCGATCCCGGCTGGCCATCGAGCGACATCTGGATCATCTGCAATGGCATCACGCGAGTGCTCTGATTGCCAATTTCTTCGATCACGTCGCCATCGATAATCCCGGCGTGGTCCGCAGGGCTGCCCGGAATCACCGACACCACCGTGGCATAACCGTAGCGCTTGGAGATGTGCACGCCGATTTGCGCTTTGCTCTCGTTCTCGTGCGCCACATATTGCTTGTACTCGGCCGCAGTCAGATAGCCGGAGTCCGGATCGAGTCCTTCCAGCAAGCCGTGCAGCGCGCCATTGGTCACGTCCGGAATGTTCGGCGTCACCACATAGTCGTTCTGAATGTATTGCAGAACCTCGCTGTAGACTTCCATCTGCTGGTACGCGGTGGCATCGGTGCCGGCGCGAACTCCACCGGGCAACACTCCGCCCAGAAAAACGAACACGATCAGCAACACGGAGATTGCGAGCAAAGAGAGTTTCAAAGCTTTAGGCATACGTATAAGGGGGCGGCGCGACATTAACAGCGCCGTTGCATTCAGTGTACAGCTTTCAAGTCACTAGAGGCCGGTTTCGCGCTCCTCCAGGTAACCTGAAGACAACGCGAGCTTGAGATAGCTATCGCATGAACGGGATTCCCGAGGCAACGGCGGCCCAATCTCCACTTCGCATTCAGAAGTCAAGATACAGCGGCTGCGCTCTCAGTCTCACTTTTTCGAGAACGAACGAAGGTAAACCACCAGGTTCCAGATCTCATCCGTCTTGGCGCGATCTTCCGGCGGCATTTTCCCTTGTCCATTTTTGATGATGTAGAAAAGTTCTCCATCCGTCCGGTTTTTCAAGGTGTCCGGATTGGTGAAGTCCATCATCGTCAGGCTCATATCTGAAATAATTCCGGGATCGCCTTTGCCGTCGCCGTTGGCTCCATGGCACATGGCGCAATCGATGCCGTACACGCTTTTTGCGTGGGCCTGGGACTCTGGTGTGGGTGTGATGGGGTTCACCATACGAGCCGCGTCCAACGGGATCACCTTGATCGCCGGCGTGGCAGGCGCAGGGGTCGGTTGTTGCTGCGGAGGAAAAGCAAAGAATGCGAATGCAAGAAGGGCAAACAAGGAATTCGGCATAGCAACCTCCTAAACTACCGAACAGAAAATGCTACGTCCGTGCCCCGTGAAAGTCTGTGTCCCCTGTCACAACCACAGCACGTTCAATGCCCTTTCACCGGAATCCATCCATTCCCCTCCTACCCTATTTTCTTCTTGACACAGAGAACTCTGCGTATTAGAGTTCTCTGTGTCAAGAGTCTCTTCGGAGCGCGATCGACCATTTCCATGAACTTGAAAACCCATTCCGAGACCGGCGCACCGCAGCAGAACGTGAATTACGGCCTGGACGCCCCCATCTTTCAGCGGAACGCCCTCTTTGGCGGACTCTCAGCCGCCATTCTGGGAACGGTCGTTGCGCGGTGGGCGCATCAGCACGGTTCGCAGGTTGCGTTCAGCTTTGCAACTTCCGTCGCATGGACCGGATTATGGTTCTTCCTGACCGGCTGCGTCATGTTCTGGGGCAGCAAGGTTGGCAAGCTCCATCTCCGCGACAAGATCATCGCCTCCATTCCCTGGCGCGGCGATGAGCAGGTTCTGGATGTTGGCTGCGGCCACGGAATGATGCTACTGGCTGCCGCCAAGCAACTGAAGTCCGGCCACGCCATCGGCATCGACATTTGGTCACAAGCAGACCAGGCAGATAACAATCCAGAATCAACGATGGCGAACGCGCACCTGGAAAATGTCGCGGACCGCGTGGAAATCCTAAATGCCGACGCTCGCAGTCTTCCCTTCCCCGACAACTCCTTCGATGTCGTTGTTTCCAGCTTCGTCATTCACAATCTGAATCAACCCGCGGATCGCGAACAGGTGATCCGAGAAATTGCCCGTGTCCTCAAACCTGGCGGTCAGCTAGCGATTGCCGACATTCGCCACACTCGCCAATACGAGCGCACGCTTCGAACGCTGGGATGGACAAGTCTCCAGCGCTGGTTCCCAAACTTTCTTTTTGTCACTCCCACGCGCGTGCTGCGAGGCGCCAGGCCATGAAACTTCTTTCGAGAACCTACCGGACAACCGCCTCTGCGTTGAGCAATCGTCATCCGTCGATGACTCGCGGCCTGGCGCTGCTATTTTTTCTGGCCGGTCTCATCCTGTGCCTGCGAATGCTGTGAAGTCCGTTTTCACGAACATGAAAGGAAATCACGATGACCGAACAAGAAACACAAGAAGAACTCCTCACCCGCTTTGAGCTGGTCGAGATGATGGTGAAAGAAGGACGCCGCTCTACAGAATACTGGGGGTGGACGTCCGTCCTGTGGGGAACCGCATATCTGATTGCGATTGCATGGTCCTATTGGTTGCATCAGCCCAATATTGCGTGGCCAGTCACCATGATCGCCGCCACCGTGCTAACCGTGGGTGTGGCGACCAGGAAAAAGCGCGCCAAGCCGCGGACCCCCGTTTCGCGAGCGATCACCGGCATATGGACCGCGGTCGGTACCGCAATCTTTATTTTCTGTTTTGCCGCTGGCCTCAGCGGGCATGCGGAGATGCACGTCTACATCGCAACCGTGGAAATCCTGCTCGGCGTTGCCAACTGCGCTATCAGCATGGTGCTCCGCTGGCGCGGTCAATTCTTGATTGCGCTTATGTGGTGGATTTCCGCCGTGGCAACCTGTTTTGTCGCCATGCGACTGGTCATGCCCATCCTCGTCCTCGATACCCTGATCGGCTTTCTCGGTTTTGGCCTGTATTTGATGTATCGCGAACGTCGCGATCGTCGCCTTCGGGTGCAGCATGCCTGATCTACCTGAACTCGATCCCGTGATCCACGGCAAGCTGCGGCTGGCCATCCTCTCCCTGCTCTCCAGCGTGGACGATGCGGAGTTCACCTGGCTGCGAGATAAGACCGGCTCCACGGACGGCAATCTCGGCGCTCACTTGTTGAAGCTGGAAGAAGCCGGCTACATCGGCGTAGAAAAGAAATTTGTTTTTCGCAAGCCGGTCACCCTCTATCGCATGACGGAAGCCGGCAGAAATGCGCTGGCAGGCTACATTCGAGCGCTGCGCACCCTGTTGGGCTCCGCTTTGAATTGATTTTTCCTGGCCTTCAGCTCTGTTTTGCAAAGCCGCCTGCGCAGCGAAAGCTGACCAACCCGGATTCAAAGAGGAGATACACGATGAAAAACCTGATCGTTCCTTTCACGCGACGCCTCGTGACGCGCACAATGATTCTTTCCACCCTGATGATCGCCCTCCCGTTGGCCGTGTTCGGCCAATCAGGCGCGCCCCAGGATCCCGCAACCCTCATTGCGCAACAGCGCCAAGCCATGACTCCGCTCGCCTTCCTTAACGGCGTCTGGCGAGGCCCCGGCTGGATTGTCTTGCCCTCAGGCGAAAAAATCACATTCTCCCAGACCGAACGGATCGGGCCCTTTCTGGATGGCTCCGTCAAGGTAATGGATGGTCGCAGTTATACCTCCGATGGCAAGCTCATCTTCAACGCGTTCGCCATTCTCTCCTACGACTCGGGCGGACACAGCTACTCGATGCGCTCCTACGCCCAGGGCCGTACCGGCGATTTTCATTTCACGCCGACAGCCAAGGGATACACCTGGGAAATTCCGGCAGGCCCCATGACCATTCGCTACACCGCGGCTGTCAAAGGCGGAGTGCTGCATGAAGTTGGCGAACGAATCCTGCCCGGCAAGGAGCCAATTCAATTTTTCGAAATGAATGTTCGCCGCGTGGGAGACACCGACTGGCCCAACGCAGGAGCGATCGGCCCGCAGTGACATCGCAGGTTGCAGCTCGCCTCCGAAACTACCGGCAAATTTCCTGAACGCTAAGCGTCTCGGCCGGTTTCAGATATCCTTTGCGGCGAAACCAGTCTTCCATCGCATCGCGCAGCCCATCCAAAGGCACGCGAAAACCGGCCTCAAGCATTCCATCGCCCACGGGAAGCGTGTCATCGAAGATGGCGTCGTTGGTAAAGTTCCGCATCGCGAAATTATCGATCCACTGCACTGGACACAGACGACGCTCGCCTGCCGCATCGACGGATTCGATCTTCAATTTGCGCAGAAACATGCGGCTTACTTCTGCGCCCGTGGACCGGCATTGCGAACCGAATCCGGAACATCGAACCTGACAAAATTTTCCTGGAACTTTGCCGACAGCATCGCCGCCTGCCGATCGTACGCCTCGACATCTTTCCACATGTTGCGAGGATTCAGAATGTCATACGGCACGCCCGGATACGACGTCGGAATGCTGAAACCGAACGTCGGCTCAATCACAAACTCTACGTCCGCCAGTTGTTCGTCGAGCACGGCATGCACCATGGCGCGCGTATGCGGCAGCCCGATCCGCTTGCCGACTCCATAAGGACCGCCCGTCCAACCGGTGTTGACCAGCCAGCATTGTGCATTGTGGCGACGCAAACGTTCCCCCAGCATGGCAGCGTATATCTTGGGCGGCAGCGGCATAAACGGGGCCCCGAAACACGTCGAGAAATCCGGCACCGGCTCGCTTCCCATCCCGGTTTCCGTACCCGCCAATTTCGCCGTGTATCCCGACAAAAAGTGATACATCGCCTGCTCCGGCGTCAGCTTGGAAATCGGGGGCAACACTCCAAACGCGTCCGCAGTCAAAAATAAAACGTTCTTGGGATGGCCGCCAATACTGGGGATCTGTGCATTCTGGATATAGTCGATGGGATATGCGGCCCGGGTATTTTCAGTAAATCGGACGTCATGATAATCCGGCTCGCAACTCTCCGGATCGAGCACCACATTTTCCAGCACCGATCCAAATCGAATCGCGTGATAAATCTGCGGCTCCTTTTCCTTCGACAGGTCGACACACTTGGCATAACAGCCGCCTTCAAAGTTAAAGACGCCATTTGGACCCCACCCATGCTCGTCATCGCCAATCAGCCGTCGATAAGGATCGGCAGAAAGCGTTGTCTTTCCTGTGCCGGAAAGCCCGAAGAACAGCGCCGTCACGCCGTCCTCGCCAACGTTGGCCGAGCAATGCATGGGGAATACATCGCGCTGCGGCAGCAGAAAATTCAGTACGCTGAAAATGCATTTCTTCATTTCGCCGGCATATTTTGTGCCAACAATCAGAACAACTTTCCGCGTGAAATCCAGCAGAATTGCCGTGGAAGACCGGGTGCCGTCACGCTTCGGAACCGCCTCAAATTCCGGCGCCGCGATTACCGTAAACTCCGGCACGTGCGTCGCAAGTTCTTCCGGCGTGGGTCGCAGGAATAACTGGTGCACAAACAGCGCCTGCCAGGCGTATTCGGAAATAATCTGCACCGGCATCTGGTATC
>DATJUD010000141.1:0-11537 GCA_035502695.1 Acidobacteriaceae bacterium | reverse complement strand
CATAATGACAGTCAGGATGGATGCATTTTCTTCGCGAATCGCCAGAGTTGCAGCCTTAATATGCTCCGCCGATTCAATCACCGGAGTCGTGACGATGGGATCATCCGCGATCCCAACTTTCGTCCCGGGACGCGCGTGCGCGCGAATGGCCTGCACTCCCCATCCATGGCCTAACACGGCGTAGTGCGTCAGTTGGGCGAACGCCGCTTTATCGACGTGCAGACCGGGCGCGCTGTCAGAGCTAACATAGCCGCTGATAAAGCTCGCGATCTCATTCATCGTCATAAAATGTTTGACTCGATCCGACAATTTGCCGGCGACAAAGCCTGCGTAATCCGCAAATGCTTTTGCGGTATCGTGCGATTGCCATCCGCCTTTGTCCTGCAGCGCCTGCGGCAAATCCCAGTGGTACAAGGTGCAGTACGGCGCGATGTCTGCGGCCATCAACGTGTCGACAACGCGATCGTAGTAATCGAGTCCCTTCTGATTAACGGCGCCCGTGCCCAGCGGAATGACGCGCGGCCAGGAAACAGAGAAGCGATAGCTCTTCAGCCCCATGTCCTTCATGCGCTGGATATCTTCGCGATAGAGATGGTATTCATCGTCGGCAACGTCACCGGTGTCGCCATGCGCAGTCCTTCCAGGTGTGTGCGAAAACGTATCCCAAATGGAAGCGCCGCGGCCGTCTTCCTTCGCTGCGCCTTCCACCTGATACGCGGCGGTTGCCGAGCCCCAAAGAAAGCCCTTGGGAAATCGGCGCTCCTGGCCCATTGAAGAACCAGAGTCGTTTTGGGCAGGAAGAGAAGATGGCAGGAATGCGGCTGGAGCCGCGGTTCCGAACAACTTCAACAGGCTTCGGCGCGAAAAAAAATTGGTCACAGGAATTTGATCCACCTCGATGGAAGACTTGAGAACGTCGCTATGGTGGGCGAGGCGGGAATCGAACCCACAACCCCCGGCTTAGAAGGCCGGTGCTCTATCCGATTGAGCTACTCGCCCAAACGCGCGTCTGCGGCCACACGCATGGCTTCGCTCTATTGTAGCGTTCCAGTTTGCCCGCTAAGAATGGCGAACCAGCTACATCAATTACTTTTCGGAATCGGTGGCCGCGGCGTCCGTGTTTCCATGCAACGCAACACCCATTTTGCCGGCGACAGCTTCTTCCATCTTCTCTGCGACGTCCTCGGCGATCGGAGTTGCGGAGGAGCCGAATTTTTCTGTCGCGGCTTCGACTACCTTTTCTTTTGCGGAATCGAGAATTCCTTCCAGATCAAAGCTCATGACGTTTCCCCCAAACGAAATGTGATACATCCCGGAATGTACTGATTACGGCGCCGCTTCGACAAGAGAAAAAATCATGAATCGCAGGATTTGGGTGGGTTTTATGATCGGCTGAAAGTCGAAACCGGTTCGATCAAGGCCCGCAATGCAGCATCCCAGTAAGTAGCAGCCGCTTCGGGAGAGTCCCCGTAGCCCCATGTGTAGAGCGTAGTTGCATAACCATGCTGTGGAGAGCATTGCGTCGGAGATGGTTCGCCTGATGCCGGAAAGATCCGCGCTGGGCGCAGCGTCCACTCCGCTCGGCAAGCTGGCAGTTCGATGGATCGAGAGATTTCCGTCCACGCGCGCAGTTGCCGTTCGCAGGTTTCAAAGCTGGCGAAAGTTGCAGCGTCCGTGGAGAGAAGATCGATGTAGCTGCCGCGGGCGAAGGCGAATTCTGGCAGGTCTTCCGCATCGAATAGTTTTGCCGGATAGCTCCAGACGTCGCATTTCGCCGTGAAAAGCCCCGTACCCGGCTGATTCCAGCGCCGCAGCGCTTCCGCTACGCAGGGAAATTCTTCGGCTTCGGGAATTTCTTGAAGAGCCTCGGGCGATTGCCTGAGATCGACAAAACGCAACAAACGATCTTTCCCAGCCCACGGGATCACAACCTCCGGATCGTCGGCGGCACACGCGACCGTCCAATCGGACTGCATCTAGCTTGGCTCCGCGTCGCGTATTTGCGCCGACCGGATAAAGCTTTGCAGCGTAGTTTCCGCCCAGTAGCCATCGTGGTGTTCGGTGGCAGCCGTTAGAAAACCGCAGTGGCCGCCGTGCCTCGTCTCGATGAATGCAATGTGTGGATTGGCGCTGATCTTTTCAAGCGTCACTTGAAGGATACGAATGAACGGATCGTCGACCGCATGCAGGATCAGGGTCGGAACAGCGATGCGATCAATCACGCGCGCCGAGGCCGCGCGATCGTAATAGTCGTCCGCTCCTGTAAAACCGCAGTTGGGGGCGACAACGTATTCGTCATAGGTGCGGATGCTGTGAACCCGCTTGCAGTTCGCGAGCGAAAAACGTTCAGGCAGCAGCTCCGCTTTGCGTCGATATCGCGCCAGCATGTTGCGAAGAAAATTCCATTCGTAAATGCGATTGCGCGCATCGTGCAGCGCGTCGGCCGAAGGTTGCAGATCGAGCACCGGCGACACCCCAATCGCTGCACGCAACCAGCCGGGCGCAGATTCGCCATATTCGCCGGCAGCCTTCAGCACCATGTTGCCGCCCATGGAATAGCCGGCCCACGCCATTCGGCTTAGGTGGAAACGATCGGCGAAGAACTCCGCCACCGCACGAACATCGCCCGAAAGTCCGGAATGGTAGAGCGTCGGCGACAACGATTCTGTTCCACCGCAGTTGCGCATGTTCATGCGGATCACATTCCATCCCGCGCGCCATGCTTTATCCGCGTTGCCCAGCATATATTGTGACTGCGAGGAACCTTCCAGGCCGTGCAGCAGAAGCAGCGTCATGCGCTCGCTGCGCACCGGCTCCGGCTGCCAATTGCAATGGCACAGGACGCGGCTCTGAGTCTCCGGATCGACTTCGACGATGATGCTTTCGGGTTCCGGCAGGTCGACACGGCGAGGCAAAAAATTTGCCAGCAGCGTCTGCACGTCGCCATGCCGCGCGATACGGCGCGGACGAAATTCTGTCAGCCACGCGACGGCATGCTCTCTCGGGGTGATTCGATCAGAGTTCGGATGAAGAATTTGCGCGTCGTTCACGGAACGCATCATATTGCTGCAGCGGTCGCCGCCAGGAATAAAATCGGGGAAAGATTTGAAACGGGATAACGTTCGTTTGGGGCGGCTAGTGGGGGTCGAACCCACGACATCCGGTGCCACAGACCGGCGTTCTGCCACTGAACTATAGCCGCCATGAACAAATAGAATTGTAGCATTCACCGCACTTGATTTATTGCGGGTGGATCGGAGCCAACTCTTGCCGTCGCGCATTCATCCGCAACATCCTCCGCAGATTTTGCCGCCGCGCGGCGGTCGCAGCGGCCGTGTCTTCAACGATGAAAATCTCGACATGTTGTCGCATGTTCTGGATGACTGGTTGCGCATCCCGGGAACCTCCATTCGCTTCGGGTTAGATGCCATCGTCGGCCTTGTTCCAGGAATTGGCGACGTGCTCGGCGGGCTGGCATCCTGCATCCTGATTGTGGCGGCGTGGTTTCGCGGCGTTCCGTATGTCACCTTGATTCGAATGTCAGTCAACGTCGGCATTGAGGTGCTGGTCGGTTCGGTCCCGCTTCTGGGCGATGCATTTGACGTTGCCTGGAAAGCGAATCGGCGTAATTTTAAATTGCTGACGCGGCACATGGAGCAGCCGAAGGTGCATACATGGAAAGATTGGGCGTTTTTGATGACGCTTGGAGCCGCGCTCGTCTCTGTTTTTGCGATACCGCTGATTGTGCTCACGTGGATCGTGATCAGGCTGCTGGAATCACACGCGGGAAGCTAGAGTCGCACGGTTCATCGCGCGGATGCACGGCATGCGTGCGATACAATCAACAGAAGTCGGGGCGTAGCGCAGTCTGGTAGCGCATCTGCTTTGGGAGCAGAGGGTCGGGGGTTCGAATCCCTCCGCCCCGACCAGTGAATCGCTTGGGACGTCCCTGTATCCCTACAAAAATCTAGTTCAGCAGATCATTCATCGCTGTCTAATCTTTGATCTTTGATAAAAATGCCTGCTGCACGCGGTTGAAGCTGCGTCCGCGCAGCACTGCGGCTACGATGGTGCGTGTAGCTCGCGCATCGCCGATCCGGATGTAGCGGCAGTCCGCGTTTTTGTCGATGGCCATTTCAGGCACCAGGGTCACGCCGACTCCGGCGGCCACCATTCCAAGAAGACTACTGAACTGTCCACTCTCAAAAGCGATGCGCGGGTTCACACGCGCCTGCGCACAGGCGGCGAAACTGAGGTCCCGAAAGCAGTGACCGTCGCGCAGCATCACGAACGGTTCGCCGCGAAGTTCTTTAAGAGAGATCGATTTCTGCGCCGCGCGAGGATGATTGTTAGGCACCACAGCGAAAAGCGGCTCGGTCCGAAGGGGGAACAATTCAAATTCCTTGTGGCGCAGCGGCAGCGCAAGGATGGCGACGTCGATGGACAGGTTGCGAAGGCTCTCAACCAATAGGGGAGTTGTTTCTTCCACAATGCGCAGCCGGGCTTCAGGATATTTTTTTGCGAAAGCGGCGGTGTAGCGCGGGATGAGATACGGCGCAATGGTGGGAATGGCGCCCACGGCGACACTGCCGCGAACATCGGTGCGCTGGTCTTCGATGCCGGCACGTGCAGCTTCCATTTGATGAAGGATGGAACGGGCATGAGGCAGGAAAGCGCGGCCCGCTTCCGTCAGCCGAACGCTGCGGCCAAGCCTGTCGAAAAGTTTGGCTCCTAAATCCTGTTCGAGTTTGAGGACCTGCTGCGAGAGCGAGGGCTGCGCCACGTGGCACCGCTCCGCGGCGCGGCTGAAGCTGCCGGTTTCGGCGATAGCACAGACATATCGAAGCTGATGAAATTCCATAGAGAATGCCTATACTCAGAATGCGAGCTATCTATTGGCTCTATCTGTCTCCATAATGCTACATTGTGTGCATTGGGACAAACGTGAATGTCACTGCGTCAAATTTGTCGTGTGTATTCGAGAAAACAACATGGTGAATGAAAAAGCGCAGCCATAGCAACCGACGCCAGACATTAGGCTGGCGACAACCAAAACTTGAGCGACGTCCGGTCTGTGTGGTCTCCGTACACAGATGGAACGGCGGCGTTGCTCGTGATGCCATTGGCAAAAGGATCTTCGCCGATCGGGGCCTGAACTGCAAACAGGGACGAACGGCGGAATTCAAACAGTACCAGCGAAACAGAGAGGAAAAATATTATGGCAACTGAAGCGAAATGCCCATTCCATCACGCCGCAGGTGAAGGCACATCGAATCGTGACTGGTGGCCGAACCGGTTGAACCTCAAAATCCTGCGCCAGCACTCATCCCGGTCCACTCCTATGGACAAAGATTTCAACTACGCGGAAGCGTTCAAGAGTCTCGACCTGGCAGCTGTGAAAAAGGACCTTCTGGCGCTGATGACGACCTCACAAGACTGGTGGCCGGCGGACTTCGGCCATTATGGACCCTTGTTCATTCGCATGGCGTGGCACAGCGCCGGCACGTACCGCATTGGCGACGGGCGCGGTGGCGCCGGCTCCGGCCAGCAGCGCTTCGCTCCTCTCAATAGCTGGCCAGACAATGTCAGCCTCGACAAGGCGCGCCGACTGCTATGGCCGATCAAGCAGAAGTATGGCAACAAAATTTCATGGGCAGATCTGATCATCCTCACAGGCAACGTCGCCTTGGAATCCATGGGCTTCAAGACCTTCGGTTTTGGCGGCGGCCGCAACGATGTGTATGAGCCGGACGAGGACGTCTACTGGGGAAATGAGACTACCTGGCTTGGCGGAGACATCCGCTACGGGAAGGGAAAGCACGCAGAGGAAGGCGTGATCGTGGCCGACGAAGAATTGCACGGCCGCGAGAGAGATCGTACCAGCGGCGGCTCGAATGAACGCAACCTGGAGAATCCGCTCGCAGCCGTGCAGATGGGCCTGATTTACGTGAACCCGGAAGGTCCGGATGGCAACCCCGACCCAATTGCCGCTGCCCACGACATCCGCGAAACGTTCGCGCGCATGGCCATGGACGACGAAGAAACCGTCGCGCTGATCGCGGGTGGGCATACCTTCGGCAAGACTCACGGCGCGGCGTCGCCGACCTATGTGGGACCTGAGCCCGAAGGCGCAGGTATTGAGGAGCAGGGCCTCGGCTGGAAGAACAGGTTCGGCACAGGAAAGGGAAACGACACGATCACAAGCGGTCTGGAAGTCATCTGGACGTCCACGCCGACAAAATGGAGCAATCAATTCTTCGACCACCTCTTTCGCTATGAATGGGAGTTAACCAAGAGCCCGGCCGGAGCGAATCAGTGGAAGCCGAAGGGTGATGCAGGCGCCGGCACCGTGCCGGATCCGCACGATCCGTCAAAGCGCCGCTCGCCGTCCATGCTGACCACGGACCTCGCTCTTCGTCTCGATCCTACCTACGAAAAGATCTCGAGACGCTTCTACGAGCATCCCGACCAGCTTGCTGACGCATTTGCTCGTGCGTGGTTTAAGCTGACGCATCGCGACATGGGTCCGCGCGCACGTTATCTTGGCCCGGAAGTTCCTGCCGAAGAGCTCCTCTGGCAAGATCCCATCCCCGCGGTCAATCACAAGCTCATTGATGACAAGGACATTGCCGCCCTTAAGGCCAAGGTGCTGTCCTCGGGCTTGTCGGTATCTCAACTGGTCTCGACCGCTTGGGCGTCGGCGTCCACCTTCCGTGGATCCGACAAGCGTGGCGGTGCGAATGGCGCCCGAATTCGCCTGACGCCGCAAAAGGACTGGGAAGCCAACCAGCCGGCGCAACTGACAAAAGTGCTGAAGACGCTCGAAGGGATCCAGAGCGAATTCAACGGCAAACAGACCGGTGGCAAGAAGATTTCGCTCGCCGACCTGATTGTCCTGGCCGGTTGCGCGGGTGTCGAGCAGGCAGCGAAGAATGCAGGCCACAGCGTCACCGTTCCCTTTACCCCGGGACGTATGGATGCCTCGCAGGAACAGACAGATGTGGACTCCTTCGCTGTGCTGGAGCCGCTCGCAGACGGCTTCCGCAACTATCTCAAACGCAAATTCAGCGTGCCGTCCGAAACTTTGCTCATCGACAAGGCGCAATTACTGACGCTGAGCCCTCCGGAGTTGACAGTTCTGATCGGCGGCCTGCGTGTTCTGAACACTAACGTTGGACAGACAAAGCACGGCGTCTTCACCAAACGGCCGGAGTCGCTCACCAACGACTTCTTTCTGAACCTGCTCGATATGGGTACAGAGTGGACGCCGGTCTCAAAAGCCGAGGACGTGTTTGAAGGGCGCGATCGCAAAACAGGCGAACTCAAGTGGACCGGCACCCGTGTCGATCTCATCTTTGGTTCAAATTCCGAACTTCGCGCACTTGCAGAAGTCTACGGAAGTTCAGACGCGAAGGAAAAGTTTGTTCATGACTTTGTCGCAGCGTGGAACAAGGTAATGAACCTGGATCGCTTTGACGTTGCGTAATCTCACGCGGTAGGCATTGGCAATTCACTGGCTCAACCTCGAACTGGCACCCAGTTCTCCCGGACCAGGTTGAGGTTCGAGCCAGATTTGCTTTTGCCGGCACGCACGTGCTCGCGGTGATGCAAAACTCTCGACATTTGAATCTGTCTAGTACCTTCGCTTGGACTGGTTACCAGTAACCAGCATTACTAGTAACCGAATTCGGCCCTTCGATAACTAACTTGCAAATGCGCAGGCGAATACACGTGACTTTTTGGCGCGCGGTTCGGTGAGTGCGGGCGAACGGGTGCGTGATACGGTTCCTGTATCGTTCAATTCTTGGTCGTGAAGTGAGGCTCAGTTGATGCGCGGATCAAGCACGGCTACGACCCACAAGCGAACGACATGCACTCTTTGTCTCATGCAAATCAGTTCGCATCACGAGAGGAAACTATGGCAGCAAAAAACCTTGGTTCACATGTAGAGCCGTTGATGGATCAGCCCGAATACCCACGCTTGAGAAACTTGAAACCCGTGAAACTCACCCAGACCAACCCGCTCATTTCCGATGAAGCCATGGCATGCGTTCAGAGGTTTGCCGATGCGACCGGACTTTCCTTGGAATGCGTCGTGACTGAAGCGTTGTTGTATTGGTGGGATACAAATGCCGGAGATGTCGTTTCTCAACTGGAGCGTTGCTATATGAATTAGCCGACGGGCGCATCGAGTACGGTTGCACAAAGGGCAGGGGCTATCTGAGACCTGCCCTTTGTGATGTGGATTTAGATGGCGCAACACATTGAACACCTGCTAGAACCCTTTGAATTCCGCGCAAAATCCTGTCTATACCAAAGGAAAACGGGTCGGGTCATCCTTCCAGGGATTGAAGATTGCCGCTCCGGTGTTAGCCACGTCGACCACGTTTCTGGTCACAAAGTAGAGGCCGTGTTCGATCGCGGTTGATGCGAGCAAGGTATCAATCACGGATGGAGAATGTCCGGTGAGGCGTTTTATTTCTCCGCTAATGGTTCCCCAACGCAGAACAACTCCATCCGAAACGGAAAGTATTCGCTCCGAGAATCGCGCTTCGAGTAGAACAACAGCCTGTTGCAGGCGTGGACGAAGTTTCGCGTCAAGGGGGAGATGTTGAATGCCTTTCTGATATTCAGCAAGCGTCAAAATACTCAGAAATAAAGAGTGCTCTTGGCAGGAATCAATCCAGTGCTGCACGGCGCGGTCCGGCTTAGGTTTGCTGAGTTCCGAAATTACATTTGTGTCCAGCAGCCAGCCATTCAAAGCGAAATTTCCCGTCCAGTGTCTTTTTCTCTCGCGATCTCAATCCTGTGCAGGTCAAGACTCTGTAGAAATTCCACCAATGGCTGGTGCCCCTTCGGCTTTGGCAGTAGTCGCTCATACTCCTCTGGCGCAAGGATGACGGCGGCTTCTTTTCCGCGAATTGTCACGAGCTGCGGACCGCGAGTTGCGGCTAACCGCACGACCTCGCTGAATCTGGCCTTGGCGTCTTCCAACTTCCAACACTCCAGCACCGGGGCCGCTAGATGCTTCGGAATTCGTTTGGCGCGCTTTCGCAAGGGGATAGACATTGCACTCTCATTCTCAAAAATCCAACCTGACTATCTGACTAGATTATACTCGACTTCCCCTTGAAGGCGTGGAATTGCGCGCTTCTATGCCGGCGCGTCGGTGGGAATGTCAGTCCGGGTGGCCAGCGCATTCGCTACCGTTTGCAGAAACTCCTCACCGGTGAACGGCTTGGGGAACACCTCGATCCCCTGCAGGCTCCATTGGTACTGGAGCCGATCATCCTGGAGATAGCCGCTCACCATCATGATGCGAATTCCATGCCTTTTGGTTCTCAGGTAAAGGGCAGCCTCATAGCCGGAGATGCCGCTTAGGTACGGGCGTACAAGCAGCAGGTCGGGTTTGCAGCGGCTCAACCAGTCCACGGCTCGCGACAGATCGCTGGCCGGCAAAACCACATAGCCCTTGTCTTCCAGAACCTCCTGCAATACCAGGCGCAGGTTCGAGTCGGAGCATAGGAGAAGAATGGTGGTTTCCTGTTTAACTACGTCAACGGGTTCGCCAATCACGGGGCCTCACAAAAAATCTTCAGATTCAACGTTGCATTCTACTCGTCCGTACTATCCACTGGCACCAGAATTGTCCGCTATCCCTTGACCAGTCTGGATCTCGGCTGCCGATTTTCCAGGAACCCTTCCATCAGGCACCATCGGCATGTTACGTAAGCGAGTGCCCGTGGCTGCAAAGATGGCGTTGCCCGCCGCCGGCGCCAGGCCGATGATGCCGCTTTCTCCAGCGCCAGCTGAGGGTAAATCCTTGCGGTCGAGAAGAACAATCTCAATCTGCGGCGCATCACTAAAGCGCGGCAAACGATATTGCGCAAAATGGGGGTTCAGGATGCGTCCGTTCGCAAACTGAATTTGCTCAAACAGCGCGCCTCCTATGCCTTGGACGATTGCTCCAGAAACCTGGTTGCGCAGGCCGTCCGGGTTCACGATGGCCCCTGATTCCCAGGCTTGTACCACGCGGCGAATTTTCACCCTGTTGTCAGGAGGCATCATCTCCACTTCGACGCAGGTGGCGACATAGCCGCCTTTATCTGTCCCGCAGGCAATGCCAAAGCCGCGCTGGGAACTGGATTTTGATTGCCCCCAGTTGAACTTGTCTGCCGCAGCTTGCAGCACGGCTCGCAGTCGGGGATCGGTCAGGTTCTTCATGCGAAATTCCATTGGGCCCATGCCGATCGCATGTGCCATTTCATCCATGTGAGATTCGCGCGCGAAGTTGTTTGCGGTGGCCGCAAGCGCTCGGTAAGATCCCTGCCGCAACGGTGAATCCGCCGGATGAAATTGGCTGAGTTGATGCGTGACATTGTACGGCGTGGAGATAGCGGCCGGCCCAGAGTTGTAATTGTGATGTTCCCAGGCGACCAGAGTGCCATCGCGGTCGGCGCCGCTGCTGATCTCAATCAGTCCGGCGGGACGAAAATACGCCCACGTAAATTCCTCTTCGCGAGTCCAGACCACTTTGACAGGCTTACCGGCAGCCTTGGCCAGGCGAGCAGCTTCGACGGCGGCTTCACCTGTGTGCTTGCCGCCGTAGCCGCTGCCCATGTCGGGTTGAATGACGCGAACCTTTTCCGCTGGTAGATGAAACGCAGCCATCAGTTCGTCACGTACGCCAAACGGTCGCTGGGTTCCAGTCCAGACAGTCACCTTGCCATCCGCCCATTCGGCGACAGCAGCACGAGGCTCCAGCGGTGCATGCGCAATGTATTGCACCGTGTATTGCTGGTGCAAATGGATCGGCGCCGCCGCAATTGCCTGTGTAACAAAGCCGCTCGACTGCTGCGGTCCGTCGTCATCGTCCACGCCTTTGGAAGACTGTTTAAAAGATGCGAACAATCCTTGATTGGAAGGCTGGGCCGGCACGTTCCATGTCGCGTGCAACGCCGATAAAGCGCGCTCCGCAGTCGGCGGATCTGGAGCCGCGACGGCAATAAAATCGCCATCGTGCACGACTGTGACACCGGGTATGTTTTCTGCTTGTGTTGCATCGACCGACAGCAGCGTGGCATTGAATCCCTGCGGTCGCAGCACTTTTCCAAACATCATCTTAGGGCGAACAATATCCGACGGATATTTGTGTTTGCCAGTGACAAAGTCGCGGCCATTCACCTTGGGAACAGATGTTCCCGCGACTTTCCAATCGCTGGCCGGGGTCAGCGGAACCTGAGCGGAGACGGTCTGCATCAGCTTTTCGCCGCGAGTTATTTCGCCATAGCTGAGCGATTGGCCTGGATGCGACCCCGTCACTTTTGCGTCGGCTGCGGTCAGCGCCGAGGAATCGACATTCCATCGCTTGGCAGCCATTTCGACAAGCAATTGACGCGCGGCTGCAGCCATCTTGCGAAGCTGCGGGCCCATCGTGGGAGTGGTGCGGCTGCCAAACGTACCCGCGTCCCAGGGAACAATATCCGTATCACCCATCAGCATGGTGATCGAGTCGAAGGGAACTCGCAGCTCCTCCG
>DATJUD010000140.1:0-9834 GCA_035502695.1 Acidobacteriaceae bacterium | reverse complement strand
GCGGTTCGGACGATAACGAATAAATGACGCCAAAAAGGACCGGCTGGGCCTGGGCATTGGCAACATTTTTCGGAGTGGGCTTTCTGCGTCCGGCACCCGGCACGTGGGGTTCGCTGGCAGGTCTGCTGTTGTGGCTGACGGCTGCCCACTGGCTTCATCCCTCACCCATGCACCTCGTAACTGGCACGGCAATCGCCGCGATTCTGCTGCTGCTAGCCGGCATTCCTGCATCCGGCATTGTTGCTCGCGAGGCAGCGACAGACGATCCTAGTTTCGTAGTTGCAGATGAAGTTGTCGGCCAATGGGTCGCGCTGATCGCGGCCAGCACCCGCCCTTGGGAATGGCTGCTGGCGTTCGTGCTCTTCCGCGTTTTCGATATCCTAAAACCGTCTCCAGCCCGCCAGTTTGACAGGATGCACAGCGGATTCGGCATCATGATGGATGACGTGGCTGCGGGGATTTACGCTATGGCAGTTGTATGGCTGGTTCGACTTTTTTCCACCGGCTGGCGATCCTAGACAGCCAGTCCGGATTAGTCTGTCCTGTTGGGCTCGTGCACAGTTCGTTGACACCTACTGAGGGCTTCAACGTCAAAGAATTGGATCGCCGCCTGAATCTGCTCCACCGCGCCGGAGCGCGACGCACATGAAATTTGGAATCCACACGACTGATACCGCCCCGCACATCACCTCCATCACCCCTTTGGCGGCCTTACCCGGCGGCGAGGTGGAAGTGCACGGCCGCAAACTGGCGACAGAAGCCTATCGCCAACCGACCGCTACCATCGGAGAGCACCCATCTGCGGTCAGGATGAGCCAAGGCTCAAAGGTGCTGTTGCATGTGCCGGAAGGCGCGATTTCCGGCAATGTTCAATTGCGCGTCGACGGCCACACCAGCAACGCGATGCCATTGTCTGTAGGAGTTGCGATCGCCGAGGAAATGGATCCGGTTGCCAGCCCGGTGGTCGACCTTGAGGGCAATATTTACGTCGCGTTTTCCGGCCAGCGTGGACAGCCAACCCCGGTTTCCGTGTTTCAGATTGATCCCGAATACCAGGTTCGCCCCTTCGCTACCAGCATCCTGAATGCCACCGCACTGGCGCTTGATGCGGAGGGAAATCTCTACGTCTCTTCGCGACATGAAGGCACCGTCTACCGAGTCACATCTAGCGGCGCAAAATCCGTGTTTGCCGAGGGCATGGGAGTCGCCACCGGATTGGCCTTCGATCGCGACGGATTTCTCTATGTCGGCGATCGCAGCGGGACTATTTTCAAGATCTCGCCAACCCGCCAGGTCTTCGTCTTCGCCACACTGGAGCCAAGCGTCTCCGCCTACCACCTGGCCTTCAACGATGCCGGCACATTGCTGGTCAGCGGACCGACCACTTCCGCCAACGAATCCATCCACGCGATTGAGCCGAACGGAGAAATTTCCAGCTTCTACACCGGATTGGGGCGTCCTCAGGGAATGGCGCTAGACGTGAATGACAACGTATATGTCGCTGCATCCTTGCACGGCCGCCGAGGAGTAGTAAAAATCACGCCAAATCGGGAAGCGTCGCTGGTCGTTTCCGGCTCGGGAATCGTCGGCCTGGCCTTTCTGCCCGAAGGCGATGCAGCCGTGGCCACGCGCGATACCGTATATCATGTTGGATTAGATATCGTCGGAAGATTGTTGCATTAACAGCTGTTCGACCCGGATCGGGATAGTCTCAATCCGTGGGGCAGGCCTTGGGCCGCAATCGTCGCGCGGCTCCAATCTAACGAAAAATGCCGTGACTCGAGCTCGGGTTCTGGTGGCAAACTTTGCTCTCGTTCTGAACTTCAAGTTATTACTTGCTGTCTACAGGTTTCGCAGTATTTTCACTTCTCAATCACACCCATGCTTGCAGAAATCATTGCCGTCGGGTCGGAGCTGCTGACCCCCTTTCGTCAGGACACGAATTCGCTGTTCGTCACTGAGCAGCTGAATTCGCTCGGTGTCAGCGTAGTCTTCAAAACCATTGTCGGCGATCGCAAGGCGAACCTTGTGCAAGCGATTAATCTCGCCCTCGGTCGCACCGATATCGTCTGCGTGATGGGCGGCCTTGGCCCTACCGAGGATGATCTGACGCGTGAAGCTGTGGCAGAAGCGTTGGGCGTACGCGTCCGCCGCAACGGCGACTTACTGGCTGCACTCTACAAGCGATTTGCAGAGCGGCGCATCACCATGCCTGCCAACAACTCCAAACAGGCGGACCTGATCGACGGCGCAGACATCTTGCCGAATGCCAACGGCACCGCGCCCGGTCAGTGGATTGATACCGTCATCGGCGAACACCGCAAGCTGATGTTGCTGCTCCCCGGCCCACCCGCGGAATTGAAAGCAATGTTCACTGCGGAATGCATGCCGCGACTGAAGGAAGCGCTGCCACCCCGTCACATCGCTCGCCGCGTGTTGAAAATTGCCATGCTGCCGGAATCTGAAGTGGATGCGCGTCTGGCGCCCATCTACACCCGCTTTACCGATGTCGAAACGACAATTCTGGCGCATGCCGGCGAGATCCAACTGCACCTGCAATGCACGAAGGCGATTCTCGAAGTGGCGCAGACCCGCATCAATGAACTGGCCAGCCGACTGGAAGAGGAAATGGAAGATTCGGTCTTCTCCTCCCACGGCGAAACTCTCGAGCAAATCGTCCTCTACTACCTTGAAATTCGCGGCGCCACGGTCGCCGTTGCGGAAAGCTGTACCGGCGGATTGTTGGCGCAGCGGCTGACCAGCATCAGCGGCAGCTCTCGCTCATTTATTGGAGGAGCGGTAGTCTACAACAACGCGTTGAAGGTCGAGTTTGCCGACGTGCCGGAAGACATGCTGGAAGAAAAAGGTCCAGTGAGCCGCGAAGTGGCGGCAGCACTGGCACACGGAATTCGACGTCGCGCTCAGTCGACCATCGGTGTCGGCATCACCGGCATTGCCGGTCCCACCGGGGGCACAGAAGAAAAGCCCGTCGGCCTGGTCTACATCGCGCTCGACGACGGTAAAGAAATTAATGTGTGCGAGCGGAAATTTCGCGGAGACCGAGACCGCGTGCGTTGGTTCGCCAGCCAGCAGGCCCTCGACATGATCCGTCGCAAGTTCATGTAGTCCGTGTCGGACCTGGCAGCGAACCACGATGCGAAGCCTTCAAGAGTATCGAGAATTGGCGTCGAATCATCGCATTCGGAAGTTCATCTCAAATCTCATGCCCCGCTGCTACACTCGAACAGTACTCACATGACAGTGGATTTAATTGCAGCGGCGATTGCGTATTTGTTGGGGTCAATTCCCTTCGGCTATTTGTTGGTAAGACTGTTTCGAAAAGAAGACATCCGCGATACCGGCAGCGGCAATATTGGAGCGACAAATGTATTGCGCAGCGGCTCCCGTTGGCTCGGTATCCTGACGCTTCTCCTCGACATTGGAAAGGGATTTCTCGCGGTTGAGATTGCACGCCATCTGACCTCCGGCCACCACGCAGTTGTCGCCGGTTCCATCGCTGCAGTTTTTGCCGTGATCGGGCATGTGTTTACCATTTGGCTTCACGGCAAGGGTGGCAAAGGAGTGGCCACGGCCCTGGGCGTGTTTCTCGCGCTTGCGACTCTGCCCGCACTTTTCTCGCTGACCGTCTTTATTCTGCTTACTCTGGCGACACGCTATGTATCTCTGGCCTCCATGCTGGCCGCCGCGTCGTTTCCTGTTTGGGTTTGGCTAGCGGAACATTTTTTTGGCATCGATTACGGTTCCGGAGCCATCTTTATTGCCAGTACCATTCTGGTTCCAGCGGTGATCCTCATCAAACATCGTAAGAACATCGAACGCTTGCTGCATGGAACCGAATATCGATTCGGCAGCAAAGAAAGCTCGGCCACATGAGCCAGATTGGGGTCATCGGCACTGGGTCGTGGGGAACGGCACTGGCACTGGTCCTGGCCAAGCGGGGTGGTCACAGCATCACCATGTGGTCGCACACGCCCGTGGTTGCCGAGGCCATACGGCAACGCCACGAAAACAGCATCTATCTTCCCGGCCTCTTTATTCCCGACTGTGTTGACGTCACCACCGAGTTGCAAGAAGCCGTTAATGACGCGGAAATCCTGATCCTCGCGGTTCCCTCAGAACATCTGCGCAGTATCTGCTGCGCCATGGCGCCACTTCTCACCAGTGAGCAACTGATCGTCAACGCGACCAAAGGGATCGAGGACGGCACCTACCTGCGTATGACTCAGGTAATGGGAGAAGTGCTCGGCAAATACAATTTGGCGCTTCCCTGCGGCGTGCTGAGCGGCCCTTCCTTCGCCCAGGAAGTGGGTGCTGGCAGCCCCACAGCCATTGCAATTGCCTCCTGCGATCCGGCAATTGCGACGCGCGTGCAGGAAGAATTCTCAAGTCCCTCTTTGCGCTTGTATACCAACGAGGATGTGGTCGGCGTCGAGCTCGGCGGTGCCCTGAAGAATGTCATTGCCATCGCCGCTGGAGCCACCTATGGTCTGGAATTGGGTCACAACAGCGTGGCTGCGCTCATCACTCGTGGCATTGCGGAGATGACCCGGCTTGCGGTCGCCTGTGGCGGACGACGAGAGACCCTTGCAGGACTCTCCGGCCTGGGAGATCTGGTGCTCACCTGCACCGGAGCATTGTCGCGCAATCGCCATGTTGGCCTGGAGCTGGGAAGCGGCCGCTGTTTGAAGGAAATTTTGGTCGGCATGCATGGCCGCGTTGCCGAAGGCGTCCGCACCACAGATGCGGCTCTCGGTGTCGCCCGCAGGGTTGGAGTGGAGATGCCGATCACGGAGAAAGTCGCTGCCGTCCTGCACGAGCAAATCTCGGCCAAGGAAGCGATGCGGGAACTGATGTCTCGACCCGGCCGCGACGAGTCATCTCGGTGACCAAACCCGCGCTTAGCTTCGGTTTTGCCATGAATCGTATCTAGTTACGCAACTATATTGGAACACCAATGACATCTCCCCAAAGTTTCGCTATCTTTTTCCACATTTAGTGCGTCCCAAGGTAATATCTTCAAGAGGTAAGATGGTTACCTAAAGATCATGATCACGACCCTACATCGCGGCAACCGTAGCCAGATCAAGCGGAACCCACATCTGTGGGTAATCTACCTGACCCTGCTGCTGCCTGCTGCGGCGGGCTTTATGTCGGTGGTGCTTGTGGTCAATGCGTTCCACTCGCCCGCGTTGAGCGACAGAATCATCAAGCTGTTGCTGGCCATCGCGGCCGCGGGTTTGTCCGTCAAATGTTGGGCGGTGACATGGGACTTTTCGCGGGATATGCGTCAGTTTCTGGAGACGCTGCAGGCCATCAAGCGGGGAGAATTCATCCTGCGATCGGGTCGCGCTGGACTGCCGGAGATTGAAGAGCTCGCGCGCGAACTAAGCGGAATGAATGAAAGCCCGGACACGTCGCTGGCCAAGTGGATCCTGCTGTCACGCGATCATCATGCGATTTTTGTTCGATTGGTGGAAGCAATGTCGGCTTCGATGAGCACGAAAAGCTTTTACGCCCGCGGCCACTCTGGCCGTGTGGCTGAATATTCCACATTGATTTGCAATGAGCTGGGACTGTCGCCGGAAGAGAGCATGCGGATTCGCCTCTCTGCCCTGCTGCACGATATCGGCAAGATCGGAATGGACCAGCAAATATTGACCAAGCCCGGCGTTCTGACGCCGGAAGAATTTGCCATCCTCAAGACCCACACCACCCGCGGTGCCGAGATGCTTCGCCCAGTGCCCGAGTTTGCCGACCTGCTGCCCGGCGTGGAATTGCACCACGAATCCATCGACGGCTCAGGCTATCCGCACGGGCTGAAAGGCGACCAGATTCCGTTAATGGCTCGCGTCATCGCCGTGGCCGACACTTTTGACGCCATGACGCACAACCGGACCTACCAGGACGCGATGGATGGCGCCTATGTAATCCGGATTATCCGCACCATGGCCGGCAAGAAATTCGACGAATATGCTGTGGAAGCATTCTGCCGCGCGTATTCCGCTGGACTGGTCGTGCTGCCAAAAAGACATGTGGAGGATCCCGAACCTTTCCCCCTCCCCAGCCGAGTTTTATCCGATGAAGCGCTCCAATCCTCTTCGCTGGTCACAGCCGGAGGGGTTGATACACTGAAGGTGTAGACCTTTCGCACACCTCATGTTGCAGTCACTTTTCAACAGCCCAGAACCAACACCCGGATTGATGGACCGCATGAAGCAGGCGGTCGCGCGCACCCGCACCGGTCTGCAGGAGCGGATGGATGACCTGCTGTCGCTGGCGCGCCCAGTCGACGAGTCGGCGCTGGAGGAGTTGGAAGGCACTTTGATCGCTTCCGATATCGGCGTGATCACCTCGCAGGAAATTATCGATTCGCTTCGCCAACAAGCTTCGCGCCAGCAGATTCGCGACGGTGCAGAGCTACGCAGACTTTTAAAAGCAGAAATGCTGCGAATTCTGGATTCCGTTCCCATCCGACAACATACCATCAGCGCCAAGCCAGAAGTTATTCTGATGGTGGGGGTCAACGGCACCGGAAAAACCACCACCACCGGAAAATTGGCCTCCTATTTCCGCAACCAGGGAAAGTCCGTCCTACTGTGCGCTGCCGACACATTTCGTGCCGCTGCCATCGAGCAATTGGAGGTCTGGAGCCAGCGCGCCGGTGTCGAGATGATCCGCACCCGCCAGGGCGGCGACCCCTCGGCTGCGCTCTACGACGCATTGCAGGCCGGCCAGACACGCGGAATCGACGTGCTGATTGTCGACACGGCCGGACGTCTGCACACGAAAAACAACCTGATGGCGGAGCTGGATAAAATTCGCCGCACCGCTCAGCGCTTTTCTCCAGATGCGCCCCACGAAACCCTGCTGGTGATGGACGCGACCACAGGCCAGAATGGCCTGCAACAGGCGCGTCTCTTTACCGAGGCGGCCAAGGTTTCCGGCATCGTGCTCACCAAGCTGGATGGCACTGCCAAGGGCGGAATCGTAATCGCGATTGCCCGTGAATTGCAGCTTCCCGTGCTCTTTGTCGGCATCGGCGAGCAAATGGGAGACATGATTCCCTTCGACAGCAATGCCTTTGTGGATTCACTGTTGGAAGGATGACAGCGCGCCTCTCCCGCAAAACGGCGTAGAGTAAGCTCCAGCAACCCAACCTGTAAAGGTCGCGAGGAACATGGCACCCACCGAATCGACTGCGGATGAACTTTGGATGGAACGTGCGCTGGCGCTGGCCGAAGCATCGATCGGCCTCGCTTCCCCCAATCCTGTCACCGGATGTGTTCTGGTCAAGGACGGCAACGTCATCGGCGAAGGCTTTCACTCCTATGCCGACAAGGACCACGCCGAGATTGTTGCGCTAAAGCAGGCGGGCACGGCAGCACGCGGATCGACTGCCTACGTAACACTGGAACCCTGTAGTCATCACGGCCGTACTCCACCCTGCGCCGATGCACTCATCAAGGCAGGCGTGGCGCGGGTTGTCACCGCAGCGCGCGATCCAAATCCGCAAGTCAGCGGACGCGGCCTCGATCGCCTGCAGGCTGCCGGAGTGTCTCTGACCATCGGCGTAAAAGAGGCGGCAGCACGCCGTTTGAACGAGGCTTTTGCGAAGTTCATCCGCACCCATCGCCCCTTTGTCACCATGAAAGCCGGCATGACGCTGGATGGCCGCATCGCGCCTCCACTCACGAAGGATCACATTCCTTCCGGCTCAACCCACTGGATCACCGGCGACCGTTCGCGCGAAGTGGTGCAGGAGCTGCGCCACGCGGCCGACGCAATCCTCACCGGCATCGGAACCATCCTGAATGATGACCCACTATTAACCGACCGCAGTGGCAGGCAGCGCCGCCGTCCATTTCTGCGCGTGGTCCTCGACTCCTCGCTGCGTCTGTCGGTTGATTCGCAACTGGTCCGCACCGCTAGCCAGGACGTCCTCGTCTTCCACACGCAGCCTTCGACACGAAAGGCGAAGGCGCTGGAAGAGCGCGGAGTGCGCGTGGAGCGACTCGATCCCGATCCAGTCACCGGGCTCGTACCCATGTGGGCAGTCATGGAACGGTTGGCTGATATGGAAATGCTGAGCGTCATGCTGGAGGGCGGCTCGCAGATTAACGCCTCGGCGCTCGCGGCCCAGATTGTGGATAAACTGTATCTGTTCTACGCGCCGGCAATTTACGGAGATGCAGCGGTCCCAGTCGTGCGCTCTCTCGAAGCCAACACCTACTTCGCCACTCGGCTGACCAGCTACCAACTGCATGAGCTGGGCGAAGATTTTGCCGTCGAAGGCTACATCCACAATCCCTGGGAGAGCGCGTAGACCGCGAGTTGCGCCGTTTCCCGTCTATGGCAGAGAGGGCATGCAATGTTTACCGGCTTGATTGAAACCACCGGCACGATTCGTTCTCTGGAAGACCATCGGGGAGTCACGCGCATCACGGTTGCAGGGCCGGCATCTCTCGTTCAGCGACTGCATCCGGGCGACAGCGTAGCCGTCAGCGGTGTCTGCCTTACTGCGGTCGACATCAATCCTGACAGCAGTCTGTTCGTCGCCGACCTGGCGGCCGAGACCATCGCGCGCACTTCTCTGTCTCGGCTGCACTCCGGTTCGATCGTAAATCTTGAAACGCCCACCGAGGCCGGGACTCCGCTGGGTGGACATATCGTGCAGGGTCATGTCGATGGTGTGGGCACCGTCCAGTCACTGCAACCTCTCGTGGCGGGTGCACAAAACTCGGCGACGGATTGGTGGCTGCGGATAACCATCCCCGAAGAATGCGTACGTTATGTGGTGGAGAAAGGTTCGATTGCGATTGAAGGCATCAGCCTCACCGTCGCTCGCATCGCAGGAAATGCCGTGACCATTGCGATCATTCCGCATACGTATACGGCGACAAATCTGCACACGCTAACGCCGGGGAGTCCCATCAATATTGAAGTCGACGTGATGGCGAAGTATGCCGAACGACGCGCTGCGGCGCCCGCTGAAAGCCAACAGCCCTTCGAGCTAACCGTGGAATACCTGATCGCCAACGGATATTAGTCGGCAATTCTTTCCACTCGATGCTCGCTCCCGTTGCGGCGTAAGCCAATGGCGAAAGACCAACGCAAACAAGTGAGGGACCATGCGGCTTGCGGCCACCGGTCCCCCTCTTTTCTATCGTTCTCTCATCCGGTCGACAGGTCTACATACCGCCGTTCGAGATCTTCTGCTTCGTCAGCCATTCCGTCAGCTTTGGCTGCTGCGTTGCCCGCAGAACGCTGCAGTCATGAATGGAATTTGTAGCGCGCTTGATCGCCTCCTGCGCCGCCGCTACAGGATGGGTCGTGAAGAACGTCTGCACCTCCTGGGCGCGGTCTGCACTGCAGAAGCTGCCGGTCGACTGCACCAGGTAGCCACCCATCATCGTCGTCATCTGGGCATGTACCTTGTCCCAGTTTTTCTGGATGTAGTCCCACGCAACCGGTCGCGTATCGCGGCTGCGCAATGCCACGACAAATAAGAAAATAGCGTCCTGATTGCGCACCTGGCCGGAGGTCGCATACTCAAGCGCGCGCCGAACCAGCGCAGGATCATGGAAATTGGCCAGCGAGATTAGCGCCGTCTCCTTCACATCCGGATTGTTCGACGTCTTGCTCAGTTGCTGCAGCTGATCGAACAAATGGCTGTCTCCGTTTTCCGTCGCAATCATCACTGCCGGTCGCACCAGCGAGGGCTCCACGCTAGCCTGATTCGCAATGTACTTGTTGGTCAGCTCTTTGGCCTGCGCAATGATCTGCGGATCACGACCGATTTCTCCTAAGACCACA
>DATJUD010000139.1:0-37254 GCA_035502695.1 Acidobacteriaceae bacterium | reverse complement strand
GACCACAATGCATGTCTCTGCGGCAGCCCCGATTCTGAACACGACGAATGCGACCCTCGGCGCCACGCTGACGGCCAACACCATCCAGAACTTTCCGTTGAACGGGCTCGACTTTTCCGCCCTCACGCTATACACGCCCGGCGCTATCGACACCGCCGGTACATCGGGTACAACCAGCATCGAACGGAGCACGTACTTTGTCGATACCCCGAACGTGAACGGAAACCGCGCCCAGGCGAATAACTACACCCTGGATGGCATCGACATGAACGAGACCTTCAACAACCTGATCTCCTACAGTCCCGCGCCAAGAGCCTTGCAGGAAGAGCATGTGATGACCGCGAATGCACCCGCCGACTACGGCAACGTGAATGGCGGCGATGTGATCAGCGTGTTGAAGAGCGGCACCAACCAGTTTCACGGGCAGGCCTACGGCTATGTACAGGACTACCGGCTCAATGCCAACTCCTGGACTAACAACCAGGCAAGGCCAATAATTCCGGTTAACGCGTATTCTCAGGCGCAATTCGGCGGCACGTTGGGCGGCCCCATTCTGCATGACAAGCTGTTCTTCTTTGTCGACTACCTGGGATCTCGCTATCACAAGGGAGGAACAGGATCGGACAGCGTATTCAGCCAGGCGATGCGCAGCGGGGATTTTTCAACCCTGCTGGCCGGATCGAACCCAATCCAGCTCTACGATCCGGAAAACGGCTTCGCGCCCTATAGCGGCGACACGGGAATTCCGGTTATCAACCCTGTCGCCAAGTTTCTGTTCGCGAACCCGACGTTCTATCCGCTGCCGAACGCGACCCCGACCGACGGAATCGTAGCCAATAACTATCAAGGTCCGACGCGCAGTTATAAGGCCAACAACCAGGGCGACATCAAGATCGAGTACGATCCTTTTTCCTCTGACAAGATCACCGGGTTTTATTCGATGTCCACCGCCTACGACGGATCTACTCCGGTGCTGGCCATCTCCTTCCCTGGCGTGAATCTTTACCCGACCAAACTTGGCGGCGCAACTTGGGTGCATATCTTCTCGCCGTCTCTCATCAACTCTGGACGCATCGGCTTTACCCGCACCGTCTGGGCCCAGAACTTCCCAATCGACTCCACCGGTCAATTCGGTAACAATGGGAACGCCAAGGTTGGCATCACCTTTCCGAACCAATCCTTCGCCGGCTACACCTACCAAGGCATCAACGGTGGTATCTTCGCGGGCGGCAATCCGGCGTATGGCGGCGGCCTGATCGACAACACCTACAGCTACATCGACGATGTCACCTGGCAGCACGGACTACATTCCATCCGAATGGGCATTCAGGCATTGCGGTACCAAAACAACTACCCCACCGCGAACAACTACGGATATCTCGGCTCGCTGGATTACAGCGGTGCCTTCAGCAGCAATCCTTCCGCAGCCAATGCGGGCGGCTACGGAGGCGCGGACTTTCTGCTGGATCGCGTGAGTTCAGCAGCAGCGACGCTACATAGCGTCAACGTGGGACAACGCCAGTGGCGCGTGGCCGGATATGCACAGGACGACTATCGCATTCGGCCGGACCTGACTTTGAACATCGGCCTTCGTTTCGAGTACGACGAGCCCTGGATTGAACAAAACAACAAAACCGGTAACATCGACCTCAGCACGGGCCAGGTGATTTACGCCGGTCAGGTACCCACGGGCGCACCTGCTGGATCGGGCATCTGCAGTAACCGCGGCTGCTATCAGTCGAACTTCAGGCAGTGGATGCCGCGTCTCGGCTTTGCCTGGCAGCCGACTGATCGCATGGTACTTCGCGGTGGATACGGAGCGACCAGTTTCTTTGAAGGCAACTCCTCCAACCAGCGCCTCACATCGATTACTCCATTCATCCAGGCGGTAAACGTTACCGCCATCACTCCTACGCCCGGAAATCCCGGAACTCCGCGTACGGCGGAGCAAGGGTTCACCGGCGGCTTGGTGCAGTACGGCGGTACCTTCAATGTGTATCCGCAAAATATCCAGCCGGCCTACATCCAGGAATGGAGTCTGACCGGAGAATATGCACTGACTCGCTCGACATCGCTGCAAATCGGATATATCGGGGAACAAGGGCAGCACATTGAAGACTACGGCAATGTCAATCAATATCTGGTGAACGGAGATCCAACCTCCGCCCCGTTCTATAACAACAAATACCTGGGCATCAATGCCATCGATCCCAGCGTCAGCATCGGCCCCAATCCGCTGTTGATTACGGAATCGCGCGCCATGATGAACTACAACGCCCTGCAGACAACACTGCGCCAGCGCTTGATGGACGGACTGGAATTCACCGTCAACTACACCTACAGCAAGTCGATGACCAACAGTCTGGGCAATTACGCTCTGAACGTCAACGGATACAGCGGAGCTTTCCAGAACTACTACGACAGCGCCGCCGATTACGGTCCGGCGGGATACGATGCGACGCACAATCTGTCGTTCACTGGCGTATACGCTGTCCCCGTGGGTCGCGGAAAAAAATTTCTTCCCAATGCCAACCGGGCCGTGGATGAGATCCTCGGCGGCTGGAGGGTGTCGGCTGTCGGCGTCGCGTGGTCGGGGTTCCCGCAGGCGATTACCGCTCCCGGCAACAACTCCAATAGCTTTGGCCAGTCGCGCGCCAACCAATATCGCAAACTGAAGATCGTCAACCGCTCGCTTACCCACTGGTTTGGCACGGATCCCTCGGCAACGCCTTGCACAACGCCCGGCGTCGACAATGGCGTCTGCGCCTTCGGCGTCCCCGCTCCAGATACCTTCGGTTCATCGCGCAACGGCGCGGTGCGCGCTCCCGGTTACCTCAACGTCGATATGTCCGCATTCAAAGAATTCCAAACCTACAAACAGCAGGTCATCGGTTTTCAATTCGATGCCTTCAATGCCTTCAACATCGTCAGCTATGGTAACCCCGATACCGGCATCACCGATTCCACCTTTGGGGAAATTGCCCCCACCGGGAGCATTCGGTCAACGGAACGGCACCTGCAGTTTTCCGCGTACTACAGGTTTTAACCAGTAGGCTGTCGCGACGACTTGTAATAGCGCACGTAGCCGAACCTTCTTTGCGTCCGGATTCCTTATGACAAACATGGAATCCGGATGGCCTTGGAAAATGGGATTCAGTCATCATGGTTCTCGAGATTTGCGTGGACTCAGTAGAATCGGCGATCGCTTCCCAGGCAGGCGGAGCGCAGCGAGTTGAATTGTGCAGCGACCTGAACGAGGGAGGCATAACGCCCAGCGACGGCCTGATCCAGGCGGTTCGCAAGCACGTTGGAATTGATGTGTTTGTGATGGTGCGGCCTCGTGGCGGTGATTCATTCTACACACCCTATGAATACGAAGTGATGCAAGCGGACGTCGTCCGCATGAAACAGCTGGGAGCGGACGGCATCGTTGTCGGCCTGCTTGATCGAGATGGACACGTAGATGTGCAAAGAACGCGAGCGTTGGTCCAACTGGCCGATCCGATGCAAGTGACGTTTCATCGCGCTTTTGATATGTCGGCGGATCTGGATGAATCACTGGAAAGAGTGACCGAGACGGGCGCGCATCGCATTTTGACCTCGGGCGGCGTGCAAACCGTCAGCCAGGGCGCCGAGCGGGTGATCCAACTGATCGACGCCGCAAAAGGACGCATTCGCATCATGGTGGGCGGTGGGATCCGTCAGGAAAATATCCGCAAAATTGCCCTGCGTACCAAAGCGACGGAATTCCACTGCTCCCTGAGAATCAGGACGCAGAGTCCCGTCACCTTCCAGAATCATTCACTGAAATTGGGCTCTGTTGCCAATGACGAATTTGCGCGCTATGTCGTTCTCGAAGAGAATGTACGTGGGTTGCGCGAAACGTTAGATAAAATTTCGAGTGGAGTTGTTCAGGGTGTTTACGAATAATACGCACTTCGCCGCCTCAGGCGAAATCGAGGATAGTCCTGCCGTCGTATCTTCCAAGATCGACAAACGTGCCAAGGAGATTCTTCGACTCTTGTTGCACCATGGCAAAACTTCCGTCGATGAGTTGACTGTCATTCTCAAGATGTCTCCCGCCAGCGTGCGCCGCGACCTAGTCCGTCTGGAAGAGCGTGGCCTGGTTCATCGCACCCATGGGGGCGCGATGCTTGCCGGCCAGGCTGTCTATGAGCCTTTCCGGTTTGACGCGTCCTTCGGCGTTCGCGAAGAACGATTCGCCAAGGAAAAGCAGCGCATCGCGCAGGCTGCGGCAGGGCTGGTGCAGGAGAATGAGACGGTCGGCGTTACCGCAGGCACAACTACGACAAAGGTAGCCCAGTTTCTTCGTCATCGCAGCAATCTTCACATCATTACCAATGCCGTAAATATCGCCATGGAGTTGAGCAGCAGCGCGGGATTGGATACCACGCTGACGGGCGGGCGCATGCGATGGCAAGGCGCGTTTTCTCTAATCGGTCCGGCCGCGATCGAATCGTTAAATGTTGTCATGATGGACCGGGTCTTTGTGGGCGTCTGCGGCGTCGATCCGGAACGCGGCGCCACCACGATTGAAGCCGATGAGGCTGCCGTGTTTCGCGCCATGACCCGCCAAACCAAGCAGGTGGTAGTAGTCGCTGATTCCAGCAAGGTCGGGATGATCAGTCCGGTCATCATTTGCCCGGCGGCTGCCATTGACGTCCTGATCACAGACGACGGAATCCCCGACGATGCTGTCGCCGCGTTTGAAAAAGCCGGCGTCCGCGTCTTGAGTGTCTGAATCGCAAGCATCCTCACGCTGATATCCTGATGTCCAGCTATCGGAGGATCCATTCGAATGAAACATCACCGCTTGTTGTTGCTCAGTTTTCAGTCCTCGCACGCAATTCGAAATCGACAAAGTTCCGCTGGGCTACATCGGCGAGTACTAGCCAGCCTCCTGACCTTGGCTGCGATCGTTGCCGTCGGCACGGTGCTGATCGCGCAGGAAAAGGCGAAGCTCCCAGGCGAGGATTGGGTTTCCCTGTTCAATGGCACCGATCTGACCGGATGGACGAAGATCGGTCATGAAAGCTGGACCGTCGAGAACGGACTGATTCACGGCAAGGGCCTGACTCCGGCGTATGGATATCTTGAAACCAACAAAGATTACAAGGATTTTCAACTGTCGCTGCGCTTCAAATGTGTCGGCGATGGAAATAGCGGCGTGTTTTTTCACACCGGCTTCAAACCAGGATCGGTAGATACCACACAAGGCATGCAGTTTGAAATTGATTGCACGATGATGCACCACACTGGCGGCGTCTACGGGGAAGACGGACGCGGTTGGGTGGTATGGCCGGCTCCGGAAAATGAGAGCGTGGTGCGCATGGGCGAATGGAATGACTACCTGGTGGAGGTGGTCGGCAACCGCTACAAATCGCGTCTGAACGGCGTACCGATGGTGGACTTCACCGATCCGCACCCGAGTTCGTTCGATGGCAGGATCGCCCTGCAACTGCACGCTGGCGGCAAGGGCAACATGGAATTTAAAGATTTGTGGATACGAGATTTGTCCCAGCGCTAAAACTTTCTCGTTGCCGCAAACGTTAGCGCGCGGTCCACCCTCCGTCAATCAATAGCGTCTCGCCGGTAATCAGTGAAGCTGCCGGACTCGCCAGAAACACGACAGCTCCCGCCACTTCGATCGGCTCGCCAATGCGATGCAGCGCGGCGATATTCTGGATCACTTGGGCTCGAAACGCAGGATCGGACAGAGCCGGCTCGGTTCCCGGCGTATGAATAAATGTCGGCGCCACAGCATTCACACGGATGTTGTATTTGCCCCACTCCACAGCGAGACACTTCGTCAAATGGCTGATGCCGGCCTTGGTCATGCAGTACACAGACTCAGTCGGCAATGCCGCAAAGCCGGCTTGCGACCCCATATTGATGATGCAGCCGCGCTTCTGACGAATCATGATGCGACCCGCCTGCTGGCTGGCGAAGAAGGTCCCCTTCAGGTTGATGGCCAGGGTTTGATCGAAATCTTCTTCGGTCACATTTTCCGCAAAGTTGTCCGGAGCAATTCCCGCGTTATTCACCAGGATGTCGAGTTTGCCAAAGTGTCGCTCAGCGGCGTCGACCCCGTCACGGATCTGTTGCAACTGCGTCATGTCCATTTGCAGCGGCAATACTTGGCGCCGGAGAGCGACGATTTCCTTTGCCAGTCCATGGTCATTGTTCAGTTGCCTTAGCCCCAGCGCAATATCGGCGCCCGCTTCCGCCAACGCCAACGCAATTGCCCGACCTAGCCCACGCGCTGCGCCTGTCACCAGCGCGACCTGACCTTCCACATCAAACCTTGGCAATGCCTTCATGTTTCCAGTGTACGAGCTGGAGTTCGGTACGGTTTAGACTTGTCATCAATAAACAACAAAGAGAGGGCCATCAAAAAATCGATGCACCCTCTCCTTATATGGTTCTCGTATACCTGACGGCCTTGCCGCATAAGTCGGAGTTGATCTATTGACCCTGATGGGCTGCCAGTTCGGCTGACCTGTACTCGCTATTACCAGCGTTCTTATCCAACACGGAAGTCGTCATCGGTCCGACTTGAACCGACCGCAGCAGATGCCTCTGTCCGTCCACGTCAAACTTGAGTACGACATTGCCGCTCTTGTAGTCCGGTGAGTTGGGCAAGAGAATCCAGGTGAACACACGGCTGGAATCCTCGTTGGTCAGCGTCACGTAGCTACCAATCGCATTTTCCCTCACGATGTAGTGACCGGCGGGGCATGTCTTGCCGGCAACCATAAAGCTGAAGGGTACCTTAAGGGTTGTTTCCGCCATTGCGGAGTTTGTCGCCAAGACTGCTGCTGCCATCAAAGCTGCTGACGCCAGAACGGTGTAAATTTTGGATCGCATATGTGATACCTCCTGCCTACGTTCACCACAGTAGCGATTCGCAAAAATAAAGTTGTCAAGTTCCCATCCAGAATCCGTCAATTTCTGCAGATGTGTTTTGCGGCTGTTTCGCCGTCCCTATCGCAAGGCGCGCCATCTCCAACTCCGCCTGAATCTCTTGCTCGATGATTCCTCGTTCTCCATCGTTCAGATTTTCCGCAATTGCCAGACTGTGTTGCAGCAACTGTGCGGCTTCCGAATATTCCTGACGTTGGTAGGCATGCCGCGCCGCTGTTCGCAGCGCGGTTGCCGCGTGCTTCCAGTTGCCAGCCGATTCATAATGCAAAGCGACCTCTCGCGCAACCTTGTCCTCGCGTCCAGCGAACAGCTCCCGTAATCGCTCTGCAATCCTGGTATGTCCTTTCGCACGGCGTGACGCAGTCTGCTTCTGGTACAAAACTTCGCGATAGAGCCCGTGAGCAAACGCATAGAAATCTGACCGCGTGCCGTCCGGAAGTTCATCATGACCGGCGCGGTGGACAAAACATAAGCGGCGAGCCAGCTTGTCGCATGTCTCTTCCGTTTCTGCGGGATCTTGGTTCAGTGCGGCCGCCACCGCCCACACGGGAAACACAACACGCATCAGGCTAGCTGCTTCCAGAACGCGCTGTTCGGTGGTGCTCAACTTTTCAATTTCCGGATCAATCAACTGCACCAGTTCCTGAGGGACACCTGTTTCCATATCTGGAAAGCGTGCATGCTGCTCCCATTGACCGGCACCGTTCGCACCGGCGCGGATCAGAAAATGGTCGGAAATAAGATGTCTTAATAGCGCGATGGCAAATAGCGGATTGCCTTCCGAATGCTGATAGATGAATGTGTCTAAACCTGGCGGTAACTCCTCTTGCTCCAATTCCCTGCTAAGTAATTGACGAATCGCTGTCTTTGCCAATGGCGCCAACGCTAGTTCTGTGCACTGTCGGTGCATCACCAGGTCCTGTTTCAACCCTTTCAATGGATGCTCCGTTGGTCCGCAATGGAAACTATAGGTGGCCAGCAGCATCAACTTTGTCGGCGTCCGTCGCCGTGCCAGAGCCGATATCAACTCCAAAGTGGAATCGTTTGCCCACTGCAGATCTTCAAAAACCAGGATGAGCGCTTTTTCTTTTGCCATTTCTTCCAGCGCTCGACAAAGATCTCCCGGTGCTTTCGGCTGCGGCGATCGCGCATCAATAATGGTTGCGTCAGGTTCCCGCCGAAGTGCAGCCAGCCATGCCGGCGCTATATTGGCGAGAATCCGGGTTGCAGTTTCTCCAACCGGAGACGCGCAGAGCTGCCGCAGAAGTTCCATGACGGCGTAACAGTCTTCCTTTTTGCCGAGCCCGTCGACGCATTGACCCCAGGCCATGCTGGCCGACAAGATAGCGACCATCTGGTGGCATGCCGCTTCCACCAGAGCAGTTTTCCCGATGCCCGTTGGACCGGTAACGAAGACTGTTTGCCGATGCCCGTAGGCCAGTTCCCGCGCAAGCGTCTTGAGACGAGCCAGTTCCTGCTCGCGTCCTACCACTCCGTCAGAAATCGCAGCCTGCGGTTCACTTGTGGCAGCGGCGGCAGAGTCAGGTGCTCCCGCATCTTTGACCTGGGCTACAAAACAATAGCCACGTTTCGGTAATGTTTGGATGAACCGTGGACACCCTGGATCGTCTCCGAGGATTTTCCGCAGGTCCAGCATGTACGTCCGCAACACCTGCGGCTGCACATAAGTTTCCGGCCAAAGGGCGTCCAGCAACTCATCGTGGGAAATCAGCCTGCCTGGATTTTCCACCAGATAGCGCAACACCGCGAACGGCTTCGGAGGTAGATTGATCTGCACACTGTCTTGCCAGAGACATTCGTTCGAGGTGTCCAGCCGAAAAGATTCAAACTGCTTCATCCAGATCCTGTCCTCAGGGAAAATGAGTTCAGAGTTCACGCAGCAAGTTGACTTCCAATTCCTAAATTACATCCACCGATCGTTATCTGTAATGAATCTATGCGTATGACTTCCGGAGAGGTCGAGCTTCCGGCGAACAGTCGTCCACTTTCGGACACCACCGTCCGAATGCGAACAGTCAGAGCGCAGCGTCCGATGCTGGCTCATATCGATGGATACGTCGGGGAGAAGAAAGTCGTTCCATGAAAGGAGTGAAAATTTTGTGGAAGTCGACGGCGAGATTAGAAAAACAACAAGATTTCGGGGCCTGACATTCGAGGACAAGATATCGTGTGATTCTTTCGAGGAACTCGCGTGAATTTAAGATTGAGAATCTTTCCACTCTTCATACCATGCCATTTGGATGGCTTCGAGCTTGGACTCGTTCGACTTTTGCGGATCGTCGGCGAAACTGGGCAGTTCTGTGACAAACCGATGAAGTTCAGTAAAGCGCACGGTCAATGGATCGGTCTCAGGAAATTTTTCCTGCAGCTGAATTCCAATTTCTTCCGCATCATTCCAGGTAATCTGTGGCACGGCACGCTCCCTTGTGTCTTCACAATATTATGTCAGGGATTTGAGGGCGCCGCTTTTTCTTCCACCAGCGACAGAGGCTTCCCCTCAGAGACGTAATTGCGATTCCATTTGGGAATTTCTACGACGTAGCTGCCAGGCCCGGTGATGACTGCCTGACAGCCGAGGCGAGAATTCAGCTGCACATCCGCAGCCGTCTCCATGCGATCCAGTTCGTCGTCGTCTGGCTCGCTGATCCCCGACGCGCCGTCTTTGATCCAAAGGTGGCAAGTAGTGCAGGCGCATGAACCACCGCAAGCGTGGTCTAGAAAGATGCCAAAGTTTTCCGCAACGTCGAGAAACGACATTGGCTTACCGTGGTGATCGTACGGCATGGTTCCGTATTCAAACTCAACCGTGCGGCCTTCTGGAAGAAATGTAACTCGAACCATTCCGGCTGCGGGCGGTTGAGTCAGATCGATTGGCTTCTCGGTTTCAGGACTGGTCGTATGTGCCATAGCGTGCTCTCACTTATTTTGAACTTCAGACTCTTTCGGGGAGGCTTCAAACTCCGCAGCGGCCATGGGATGATGCGCATTGGGGCCTTTACCGACGCGATCGCCGGCTGCATCCATGGTCTGGCCCTTCATCACGGAACCGACTGCCACGTCCATTTGCAACTCGGCGAAGTTCCGAGTCGCTTTGTCCAGCGCCTCAATCGCATCGCGAATCACATGATAATCATTGCCGCATCGCGCTTCTTCCAGGGTCGTGCGTGCGTTGTGGATGTGCTCCACTTCGTCCGCCTGCAGCAGCTTCCACGCCGGACTCGAGGGCGCCTTCTCTACGGCGATCAAGATTGTTTCGGCGTCGCTCTTGGCTTCAATCAATTGCCGCTCGCGGAAATCTTCCTCGGCGTGGTCGAAAGAGTCGAGAATCATGGTTTCGACCTGCTCGTCAGTCAGCCCATAGGTGGGTTTCACCTCAATTTCGGCCTGCTTGCCGCTACGCTGCTCCAGAGCAGTGACGCGAAGAATCCCGTTGGCATCGATCAGGAACTTCACTTCAATCCGCGGCATCCCCGCCGTCATGGGCGGAATGCCCTTCAGGTCAAATCGCGCCAGCGATCGGCAATCCTTCGCCAACTCGCGCTCACCCTGCAGCACGTGGATGGCGACGTTGGTTTGGCCATCAATGCCGGTGGTGAAGTGTTCCGTAGCCGAGGCTGGAATTGTCGAGTTGCGCTGAATGATCCGCGCCACGACGCCGCCCAAAGCTTCGATGCCCAGCGACAACGGCGTAACGTCCAGAAGTAGCATGTCGTCTGTGGCCGAGGAATCTCCGGCGAGAATGTTGGCCTGCACCGCCGCTCCCAAGGCCACTACCTCATCGGGATTCATTTCAGCATGTGGTTTTTTCCCGCGTGCCGCCAGTTCGAACACATCGTCTACCACTTTGCGTACCAGCGGAATCCGAGTCGATCCGCCGACTAAGACAACTTCGCCGATCTCCTCGATTTTGATGCCTGCGTCCTGAATCGCCTGGCGACAAGGAGCGATCGTGCGCTCAACAATCGGCCGAATCAGTTGCTCGAATTGCTCGCGTGTGATCTCGCGAGCGTAACGCTGCCCGGTGGGCAATATGACATCCAGCTTGGCGGAATTTTCAGCGCTGAGCGCGATCTTGGCGTCGATCACGGAGTTGCGAATTGCCTGAATCGCCTCGCCGCTGTGTCGTACATCGAGACCCAGATCGCCAGAGATATCCTCGAGCGCAATCGCGATCAGGAGATTGTCGATATCATCACCGCCGAGATGAGTATCGCCGTTCGTCGCCACCACTTCAAAGATGCCATCGTGAAGCTTCAAAATGGAAATATCAAACGTGCCGCCGCCCAGGTCGTATACGGCAACGATGCCGTCTTTTTGACGATCTAATCCGTAGGCGAGCGCGGCCGCTGTCGGTTCGTTCACGAGGCGCAATACATCCAGACCGGCGATTCTTCCCGCATCCTTGGTCGCCTGCCGCTGCGTATCGTTGAAGTATGCCGGTACCGTGATGACCGCCTTTTTCACCGTCACGCCGGGACCGAAAAAGCGCTCGGCGTTTTGCTTGAGCTGGCGAAGAATATACGCGGAAACTTCTGGCGGGGTCAGTTCCCGATTGCCTAGCTTGATGCGAAGGACTTCCCCTGGGGCAAGATCATCGGCCAGGCGAAACGGAAAGAACTTCAACTCCTCCTGAACGTCTTCAACCCCGCGACCCATCAGGCGCTTCACGGAATACACGGCGCGATCGGGAGTCTCCAGCAGATTTTTTCGCGCACCATTGCCAACGACGAATCGATCGTCGGCAGATAACGCCACGACAGAAGGCACCAGATTTGAGCCGTCTTCGCCGGGAATGACCATTGGCTGGTCGCCCTGCATAAAGGCGATCAACGAGTTCGTCGTACCCAGATCGATGCCTACTACTCGTTCATCCGTCATACTTCGTACATTCCATTTCCAGAGATGCCGCTGACTTAGTTCTTCAGCGCCTCTTCGACATCACGCAGCAGGTTGCGAATATAACTGCGCCGATTCAGCAGATCGACCATTTTTTGCTGTGCAGCTTGCTGTGTATTTCCGTCATCCGCTTCAGCGGCCGCATCCCATTCACTCCATAATCGTTGCAGGTCCTGCTCGGATGCTTTCATTTGTCCAGCAAAATTCTGTTTCGCGGCTTCCAGACTTCCCCGCGTTTCCGGATCATCCGCACCGCTGGCCTTCGCCATGCGCATTTCTTCCAACTGCATGTTCAATTCGAAAACTTCTTCCAGCAGGTCCGGTGGAACTACCTGCTGCTTGGCCGTCCCGCTTTCTGCAGCTCGATCGGAAGCGTCGCGGGATTGTTCTTCCAACCGAATTCCAGCAAGACCCAACATGTATTCCGTCCGCGCCAGTGGCTCCCGCAGGGTACGCCAGGCATCATTCAACACGGAACTTTTCTCCAGGCTCCAGCGTTGCTCCTCCGCGCTGGCGCGTGCATACACGTCCGGATGAAATTTTCGGCTGAGCCGATAGAATTCCTTCTCCAGCGCAGCCGTGTCTAATTGAAACCGTCGCGGCAATGCGAAGAATGCAAAATAGTCGGTCGGCGTGGTCGGCTGCAACTTGCCGCAGTTGGCGCAAAACTGCGCGTCCGGATCATTCTCACTGCCGCACGACCAACAAACGTATTTTTTCGAGGGCTCGGCTACGACTGTCATGCACTCTCTCTTGGCTGATTGAAGATCCGAACCTCGGCCACCTTACCCGCGCCGCGGCGTCGGCTTTCAACAGGCGCGCCTGGTTAGCCAGAGAAAGAAGATCCGCAACCGCACGATTTGGTAGAGTTCGGATTGATGAAGTTGAAGCCCTGGCGCATCAACGTTTCTTCGTAGTCCAGGGTCATGCCGTTCAGATAAATAAACGATTTCGGATCGACGAAAACGCGCACACCATCGTAGTCGTACACGCGGTCACGCTCACGTGGTTGCGTATCGAAGCGAATGTTATAGCTGAGCCCGGAACATCCGCCACCCTGAACGCCAAGTCGCAGACCGCCTTGATCGGGAGCTATATTTTCCTTCGCCATCGCCACCCGAATTCGCTTGATCGCACGATCCGTGACATGAATTCCCTTCTGCGGCGAGTTTGGCGCGCCGGACTGCTGTCCCACGTGCGGACTGGAAGAGCCTTCCGATTGGCCATGTGTCTGACCTATGTTGCCGATCGTAACTGGTTCCAACGCGCTCATCTCCCTCGTCCTGTTACTTCGCCGCAGCAGCGCAAGTTTCCGCTCCGAGCCATGCAGCGAAAGTTAGTTCGCTGCAACCGCAACCGGAGTGGGCACTGCCTGACCGTCGACGACGTTCTTCTTTTTCCAGTCGCCGATGGCAGCGCGAATCGCATCTTCCGCCAACACGGAACAGTGAATCTTCACCGGGGGCAATGCCAGCTCTTTCACGATATCCGTGTTCTTGATCTCGAGCGCTTCGTCCACCGTCTTGCCCTTCACCCACTCCGTTGCCAGGGAGGAAGAAGCAATCGCCGAACCGCATCCGAAGGTCTTGAACTTGGCGTCTTCAATCACGCGCGTTTCCGGATTCACCTTAATCTGGAGCCGCATCACGTCGCCGCACTCCGGGGCGCCGACCAGGCCCGTGCCCACTTCGGTGCTGTTTTTATCCATCTGACCGACGTTGCGCGGATTGTTGTAGTGCTCAATTACCTTATCGCTGTATGCCATACTTCCTCCAAATGCTGTGAACTCAAAAACTCTTGCGCCGCTGTTAGTGCGCCTGCCATTGAACCTTCGTTAGATCGATGCCTTCTTTCGCCATCTCGTATAGAGGCGAAAGTTCGCGCAACTTCTGCACCACGTCAACGACCTTATCGGCGACATAATCCACTTCAGCCTGGCTATTGAATCGCCCCAGCCCAAATCGAATGGAGCTATGTGCGACATCATCTCCCAGTCCAAGGGCCTTCAATACATAAGATGGTTCCAACGTCGCGGAGGTGCATGCTGAGCCGCTAGAAACTGCAATGTCGTTGATTCCCATCAGCAGCGATTCGCCCTCGACATGGATAAAACTCATGTTCAGGTTTCCCGGCAGATGGTGCTCCATCGAGCCGTTGACATGAATAAAGTCCAGGTTGGATTCGAGCTTTTCTTTCAGCCGATCGCGCATCGTCTTCAGCTTCGCCGCTTCCGCGTCCATCTCCAGGCGGGAAATCTCACACGCCGCGCCCAGTCCAACAATTCCCGGAACGTTTAAAGTTCCCGACCGCATGCCGCGCTCATGACCACCGCCATCCATCTGTGCCGCAATCTGGACACGCGGGTTGCGACGACGAACATAGAGTGCGCCTACGCCCTTCGGTCCGTAAATTTTGTGACCCGACAGCGACAGAACATCAATGTTCATCGTATTCACGTCGACGGGAACTTTCCCCACCGCTTGCACCGCGTCGGTATGGAAGAGAATGCCCTTCTCATGACACAGTTTGCCGATTTCCGCGATCGGTTGGATGACGCCAATTTCGTTATTCGCGAACATGATGGTGACAAGGATTGTCTTGTTATCGATGGCACGCTTCAAATCGTCCATCTCAATCAAGCCATCGGCGTTCACGGGCAGATAGGTGACGCGGTAGCCCAGCTTCTCCATGCGCTTGCAGGTGTCCAGCACAGCCTTATGTTCAGTCACCTGGGTAATGATGTGATTGCCGCGCTCGCGGTACATCTCACCAATGCCCTTGATCGCCAGGTTGTTGCTCTCTGTCGCGCCGGAGGTAAAGATAATTTCCTTCGCCGTAGCTCCAATCAGCTTGGCGATCTGTTCGCGGGCCAAGTCAACCGCCTTCTCCGCTTCCCAGCCGAAGGAATGGTTGCGGCTTGCCGCGTTTCCAAATTTGTTTGTGAAGTAAGGAAGCATCGCCTCCAACACGCGCGGATCGAGCTGTGTCGTGGCGTGGTTATCCATGTAGATCGGCAACTTCACTCCGGCGGGTACTTTCGGTTCGCTTAGAACGGTACTCATTGAGGCTCCCTTTGATGCAAAAACTCTGTGATACTTCGCTCTTACACGCGAGACATGGTGCGGCCCAGCGTCACTAACGGACCAGATTGAGCACTGCGCGCATATCCCGACGCTCCTAATTTAGATTCGTCGCAAAGGTCGGAGATTCGCATCTCGACCAACAAATCTTGGATCGTGTCGTTCAGCTTCCGCAGCGGCTCCTTCACAATGCAGGAGCTCAATAGATCGCAATCACCATGGCTGGTCGTGCACGAGGCAATAAACAGCGGTCCCTCGATGGAACGAATCACCTCAAACGCGGTAATTTCGCTCGCAGGCCGAGCCAGAGAATAGCCTCCATGAAGTCCGGCATGCGAAATCACCAGGCCGGAGCGCGCTAACGTCTGCAAAATTTTGGCCAGTAGCGGAGGAGGAATATGGTACGCATCGGCCATGTCTTTGGCGCTCTGCGTCGGATTGCCGGGATGCTCGGCAAGATGCTTTAGCGCCATCAGCGCATAGTCCGATTTTTTGGTGAGACGCAGCATAGAATTTACACTGGTGACCGGCGAAGGACATCCCAACAACGCCTCTGCGCGGACATTTCCTCAGCAAATTCATTATAGGACTGATTCAGTCCTAGTTGCAAGTTGCTTTTTACCTTCGCGAACCGATTGATAGTGCGATAGATTATGTCTTATTCCTTTAAGAGCAAGGGGTGAGTATGCGGGCTTTCCAATTGTTGGTTGTCTGCTCAGTGTGGCTCGGCTTCGCACTACCGAGTGCTCTATTGGCCCAGGAAGCCAATTCCGAGGCGGCGGGCTTTAACCGGTACGACTTATTCGGCGGCTACAGTTTTCTTTCCAACTCGTTCAACGATTATAGTTTCCCAGGAACCTCCCATGTGCCGCTAAACGGCTGGGATGCCGGCTTCGCATTTCGAACCTGGCACCAACTCGACAATAGTTCTTGGCACAGGCTGGGCGCCAAGGTAGATGTCTCTGGCTACTATGGCACGAGTCTCGGGTCGCCCCAGAGACCCATTCTGGTGCTCGCAGGCCCGCTGTACAGGTGGACATTCGGCAAGAACAGTCCCTTTATTGAGGGACAGGTAGGATTCGGGCACCTCAATAGTGACGGGCTTTTCCCCTCCCCTACCTCAAATAATTCATTCGCGGTGTTTGTAGGTGCTGGATATGATCGGCGGATCACACCGCGCGTTGGTTTTCGAGTCGAAGGCGGGATGTTCCACACAAACTTCAGCTCCGGCTCGCCTGAAATCCACGGCATTCCGAATTACTTCGCACGCATCTCGACAGGCCTGGTCTGGCACTTCTAAGTCTCGCGGTCTAAAGGGCGCATTCAGTCGGTCCAGTTACTTAACAGCCTTCGCACCAGCAACGCCTGGCCCAGGTGGTAGGCATTGTGATCGATGCAGGCAAGGGCCTGCCGCAATATGGTGCGGCCGTCGCTTCCAGGAATCGGCGAAAACAGGTCGGTCGCGGGATCCAGCAGCAGCGCTTCAAACTCGCGCATGGCAGCGTGATATCCGGCGAGATCTGCGTCCCACGCGGCGTTGTCCGCAGTTGCATTTTCATCCGGCCAAAATCCTTCCGGCACCGGCGGTTCGACATACCCGGGAATTCTGCAGGCATCCAGAAAATCAACCACGCACAACCGAATATGCACCAGCAGCCTCCAGAGTGTAAACGGCTGTCCTTCTGGCTTCGTGTTGCGCAGGTTGGCCGGAATATCAGCGAAAATCTTCTCGAACGTGGCATGCACCCGCTCATCATGGAAAGAGGCAACCAGCTGCTGACGCAGCACAACTTCAACGTCAGCCTGGACGGAGTGCGTGGGTTGAGACACAGGAGTCATGGTGTCTGATATTTCACCAGAAGAATCCGAAAGAGCCAACCGACGATCTAGAAGACGGACTCCTCGGAGCCATAATTCATCCAGCGACGCGATGGCCGATCGAGACGCCTCGACAGATGACTCCTCTGGTTCCATGATGTTCAAGTGATTATGAATTCGTGCAAATCGGCAAATTTTCTTTTGACAAACGCCATCGACATACGGGACACTGGCGCAATCGGGGAGACTCCCGCATCTAAATAGTTAGCCATGGAAGCCTGCAAACACCCACGCGTTCGCGTACTAACCCGCGAAGAAGATGCCGAATTTGTGGAATGTCTGGAATGCGGCGAGGTCTTCGACTCGCACGAATTCACCGACATGGACATTGAAGAAAAAAGCCTGAAAAGCGCCGAGCAATCGGACGAATAGTCGGTCTGTCTGCGTCCGATGGCCAGCGACCGCCGGTTCTATGCCCGCGTGCGAATCCGCTCCGACAGGCGGAGAGAACGTTTCCGCTAGCCGCGCACGCCCGCTTCGGTTTCCACTGGCGAACCTAACCGTCGGCCGCTCCGCCAGAGATAATGGAATCCGGAAAATACGGTCAGCCACAAGGTAGCTTCCAGCGAAACATGACGAGTCCACAGCACCCAATACTGCGGATGTGTCTGCGCCAGAACGACGGAACACACTGCCAATATTTGCGCGACAGTATTCGCCTTCCCCAGCCAACTGGGATGGAAATCGCGCGTCCCTGTCGTCGCATACAGCAGCGCCGAAATCACAATGATGCCGAGGTCGCGACTGAACACCATGACAGTAATTCGCATGGAGACCAGGCCGACGTGCGTAAGCACCAGAAACAGCGTGCTCAACAATAGCTTGTCCGCAATGGGATCCAGATAGGAGCCGAGCTCTGTGCGTTGGCGGAAAAGGCGAGCCAGGGCGCCATCCAACCCGTCGCTAACGCCGGCGACCACCATCAAAATAAATGCGCGATGGTAGTGGCCATCCAGAATCGCGAGAACAAGAAACGGCACAATCGAGAGCCGAAGCAATGTCAACTGATTCGGCAAGGCACGTAATTGGCGCAACGCAACGATGGCTAGAAACCTTGATTCATCCTAACGCAACTGATGCATTGAATGGCCCAGGTTGCCCCGGCCGGTCGCTGGCATTAGAATCAATGGAGCACTTGTAGGCGCGTAGCTCAGTTGGTTAGAGCGCTACCTTGACACGGTAGAGGTCAGGAGTTCGAGTCTCCTCGTGCCTACCATTTGCTTCAAAGATTTGCCGCATGAACTTCAAGATCGAGTCGAAGTTTACTCCTCGAACAAAACTGGCGCCACGAAACACTCTTTGAACTGCGCACCGGCACAGGTGATCTGCACCAGCCTCGACTGAAGTAACGATGACAGCATGAATCCTCCGGAAACATCGGAACGTTTTATTGAACAGAGAATGAAACGCTCGATTGATGAATCCTGTTGTAATTGCTATCGAGATCGACAACTGTCACTGTGTGATAGCCAGGCGCAAGCGTGAAATATTGATTCACATCCGCCCCGGCATACCAACCAAGCCTGACGCCGTTATCCCAAACCTGCATCTGACTGATCGGCACTGATTCGTTTGCGTGGGCAACAATATTGATCGCTGACTTGACGATCGTCTCATTCGGACTAGGTGAAACGACTTGTACCCCGTTGACCAGCGGCTGGACAGTATAAGTCACAGCCGTTTGATGAATGACTTTGTAGGAAGAATCCAAGTCAAGAACTGTCGTTCGGTGGATCCCAGGTGTCAAGTTCAATATGGCATCCACTTGGCTGCCATACACACCCAACTTCACTCCGTTATCCCAAACCTGTGTTTGGCTCACGGTTTGGCCCTCCGACGCGGACGCAAGTAGATGGACAGCTCCAACTACGGTGGCCCCATTCCCCGGAGTTGAAATAGCTACGCCGTCGGTGTGGCTCGGAAACGAAATGCCGCTGGTAAAAAAGTCCGCCATGGGCGCAGCATTTTGTGCCGCACCGGGGCAAGTCGTCAAACCCATCGCCACGCAGATCGTCTTCAGCACATTCTCGCCGTGATAGGTGATCGTCGACTGATAGCCCGATTTCACTCGCGGTCCAATTACGAGATTGGCGATTCGTCCACCGCAACCAGTGGCAACGGTAGCGGAACAACGATTATCGAGATTATCAACATTCCCTTCATCCCAAATAATGAACAGAATGCCATCGCCACCAGGTCCGAATTCTGGCCTGGCAAGGATGGCAGGAAGCTTTGCCTGAAGCCATTGATCGGCTACTTCGAGAGTTCCGTTGTGAGCGTCGTCATTGAGATCCGGAGTGATGTAGGCATAATTCGTAACATTGCCGAGATCAAAATCCGTTGCCATTTGCGTATAGGGAACACTGTTCGTGTCCTGGCCGGTTCCTGGGCATACGTCCGTGAAGTCGATAAGTGGATTGTGTCTACGAGCGTAAACATTGTCGGGGCCACCATACAGCCCTTGATAGCCGGCTGACGGCATCTCCTCCTGATAGGATCGCCAGCTGTAACCACCGTGCTTTAACAGTTCACGAACAATGTTGTCATTGTTGTGATCGCAGGAGACTGTGTTGTTATCGGTCTCGACAGGGGCTCCGGCAACGTACCACATCAATGCTGGGAGAGAGCTATGCTGGTCGGAATAAAATTGCGTCGCCAATCCGTATTGCTGAATTAGCTGGTTGTAGTACGGCATTTGAGAGTTGCCGACGACTTGTTCAAAGCTGTGGTTTTCTTCGGTGAGTACCCAAATGTGTTTCGATATCGGTACATCTTGCGCATTCGCTGCTACTCCGGCGAGTAGCAGAGATATAACTAAGCAGATTTTCAAAGACATTGGGGGATGCCCTTTCCTACCTTGGGGGTTGAAATAGAAAAGTAATTGCCAAAGATATACATGAGGGCATTCCGACTTTTGATGAAGTGTGGATGAATCAAACGCGCGGCAGATGAAGTGTTCGTGAATTCGCGATTCGTGATTTGTGGAGAATTGCGCGTTCAATCAGCGGCGTGGATTTGCTCCGACGGCGTGAGATCGCCATGTCGAAGATTTCGAACGGATGCCTGATGGAAAGAGTGGAATCTTTTACGCGAAAGTGCGAGCGACACATCGCTGTATTTCAAAACAGGCAGAGAGCATGCACTCGAAGATTCCGTTCATACAATTCGTGCGTAGACTACTTTCGCTCGGCGATCACGATGGCTCCCATGTCATACCATCCATCGGATTGGCGTCCCTGGATGCCGAAGCGAATCGCGGGCAGCTGCGTTCTGGGATCGAGCATTGCAACTCGGAATGTATAGCTTCCTGGAGGCAGGTTGTCGGGAATGTACAGTGAATCGTCAACCACTGCATCGCCGGGGAGCCACTTGCGTATATCAGCAGGAACGCGAATTACCGCACTGCCATTGGCGGAGCGCAACTCCACCGCCAGCCAGTAATTTCGATAAATAGGAGCGACGCCGGCATTGAGCCACCACATGTGCATCGGCATCATTTCGCCTGGCTGTACGGTTTTTGGATATTCCAGGCGTCGCAGGATAAAGCGATAGCCCATCTTCTTTTCGAAAGCCTCAAACTGAGGTTTCCAGTCCGGCGGGATTGGAGAAGACTTTATATTCAGCGAAGTGATATGCCAGCGTAGCGCCTGGTCGAGAATATACGACACATCAAAACCATCGCGCTTCCAGCTCCACGGAGTGCCGCATGTCTCAAGTGACACGGGACTGCGCTGCCACACGTTTTGAATTCCAGCACGCACCACTTGTTGCGGATATACATCCAGCATTTCCGGAGAGAAATATTTGTCCTTCGACGAAAGACGCATATCTCCCAGGCAATCCAGTCGCCAGCCTGCGCCTTGCTGCGTGCCATAGGCGAGCGCCTCAGGCTGGTCGAAGTTCATCAGCAAGGTCGCGTGTGGAAAAGCCTTGAGCCAGATGTCGATCAATTGTTTTTGAACGGAGAACGCCGGCATGTACGGACTCCAGCCCTCGCCCCAATAGCCTATCGACGATATGTCGACACTATCGAGGTACGGGTTTCCGTCGTACCGTTCTCCCGCGGCCGCGACCAATTCTCCCCAATATTTCAGATAGAGTGGGTCGCTGAAGTCCGGCTGCCAGACGCTGCCGTCTGGATCGCTCGGCTTATTGGCGCGCCGCGCGCCGGAGTTGCGATACCAGGCAGGCAGCGGTTCGATGGAGCCCACTTGTCCCGCATACGGCATCAGGCGAATCGCCAGCCGCTGCCCGTGTTCCTTCGCTTCCTGAAGCGCGAGATCGATAATGTCCCAACGGAATTTTCCAGGCTCCGGCTCGATGACATCCCAATACCAGCGCAGGTAAGCAATCGAGGTATCGGGAAAATCCGGCTTCGTCGGTGACTGCTGCAGGCGCGTCACCGGACCGCGCTCCGACCAGGTAAATTTCGGATTGATCGCATCGCCGTTGAAGCGCTGAAATGTTGTGATGCCCATTCCAGGATTCACCAGCACATCCTGAATCTCCACCGGTCGAATGACCACACTGTCGTCTTGCCCATATCCCTGCGCCGCGACAAAGATGAGTAGAAAGAACCAGAGACAGCATCGGGTTATTGGAATGCTTCTGAATGATCCTAAGTTCAATCGTTTTTTACGCATGGGGATGTTCCGCATCGTGTCAATTTCAATATCCTACAGAAAGCTAGCGATACGATAGAAATCTATGCACGGAAAAACCCATCGAAAGCGAGTCGCGAATGTCTGATCCCGATCCTAAATGTCCTGTGTCCCGCGATACCAGCCTGGGCATGGATGAGCCCATCACTCGCCGGGATTTTCTCGGCTCCACGTTAATGGTTTCCGGAGCCACCTTGCTCAGCGGAATCAAGCCAGCAGACTTGCTGGCTTCGACCACCACCGACGAGTTCACGGGCTACGGCGGCGTCGGCGAATACAGCAACTCCAATGGCAACACGCTGCCTGTGATGCAGGCTGGCCACACGATCCGCGACGGCATCTACAATACGCTGCCCAGCAACATTACCGACACGGGAGAGACATTCGACTGCGTCGTGATTGGCGGCGGAATCAGCGGGCTGGCTGCGGCGCTGTTTTTCCAGCGCAACACGCGTGCGGGAATGAATTGCCTGGTGCTGGAAAATCATCCGATCTTTGGCGGCGAGGCGAAGCAGAATGAGTTTGTGGTCGACGGAAAACGGTTGATCTCCCACCAGGGTTCGGCAATTTACCAGTTGATGTATCCCAACAGTTTTTTCACGCGCTTCTATGACTCCATCGGATTGAAGACGCCGAAGCTTCAATATCAAACGTGGGGCGGACCTGGAAAGGAAATGCCGCTGGCAAACAATCCTTACGACACGGTGGGGATGGACAACGGCCAATACGGATTCTGGTTCGGCGCGAAGTTTGGACATAAGCCTGGAATGTGGGTGATCGATCCGTTGGGTAGCGGGCTCAAGAGTGCTCCGATTTCCGACACCGCACGGACGGAGCTGCTTCGCTTTCTGAAGGGGACGCCGCTGCCGGGAGACAATTTTGTTCCGCCGAAGGTGGAGGGCGACGCAACGTCACGCTACCTGGATTCCATCACGCTCGAACGGCATATGATGAAGCGATTTGGCCTGAGCCAGGAGACCATTCGAACCTTTCTCTCTCCTGTGGAAGGCGGCGGGTCAGGGCTGGGGCCGGATGCGTTATCGGCTTACAGCGATTACGCATTCGAAATGCTTCATCCGTTGCACGACAGCAGTGGAGACATGACGCAGATGTTTCCCGGCGGCAATACCACCATCGCCCGATTGATGTTGAAGAGCCTGAATTCGGCTGCGATTGACGGTGCGGATTCGGTGGAAGACGTCAGCAAGAACACGGTGAACTTTGCGGCGCTCGATACTCCGCAGACGCGCTCCAGAGTTCGGCTCTCATCCACTGTGGTCGCGGTAGAGCATGACGGCGATCCGACGAAGGCGAATTTTCTGAACATCACTTATGTGAAGGCGGGCAAGCTGTATCGCGTGAAGGCGCGCTCCGCTGTGTTGGCGGGCGGTAGCTGGACCACGAAGCACATTGTGCGAGATCTTCCCGAGGCGCAACGCAATGCGTACGGCCAGTTCTATCGCTCTCCGTGCATGATGGCGAACGTTGCCGTGCGGAATTGGCAGTTCCTTTACAAAATGGGAATCAGCGGATGCCAGTGGTTTGAAGGGGTGGGCAATTACACGCAGGTTTGCAAGACGTCGCTGACGGGTCTGCAGGATCCGACGATTGGGCCGGACTCGCCGATCGTTCTGTCGCTGAAGGTTCTGTATTCCTACCCGGGGCTGAGCACGCAGGATCAGGGCAATCGTGGGCGCTGGGAATTGTTCAGCACGTCATTCCGGGAGTATGAGCGACAGATTCGCGAGCAGTTCAATACGATGTTTGGGAAGTATGGGTTCGATGCGCAGAAGGATATTGCGGGGATTATTCTCAATCGCTGGGGACATGCGTATTTGAGTCCGCAGCCGGGATTCTTTTTCGGCAAGGATGGAGAGCCGGCGCCACGAGAGATTCTGCGTCGTGCGCCGTTCGGGCGGATTGCCTTTGCCAACACGGATCTGGCGGGAGCGATGGATCACCGGTTTTCGATTCTGGAGGCGCAGCGCGCGGTGAATCAGCTGCTGGATCAGGTGCTGGTGGTGTGAGGAAGGATTGCGCCGGAAAGTTGAAGAATTGTGCAGGCTAATTGAAGGTTTATGCAGGCTAATTGAAGGTTTATGCAGTGGCCGCAATGCCTATAAGTCATTATTTAACATAGACTTATAGCGTTTATCTGGCTTCTGGGGCCTATTTCTCTCCCACTCAAGCCAAAAAACGGCTTGAATGGGGCACCCGGCCCTGCCTCTTCCTCGTCCCCGAAGGCGAGACATGAGGGCGACCGCAAATTCCGGGTCGCTCGACGGGTCCAGGGTGTCTACATCCATTGTACCGAGCTGAGGCCAGATTTACGCCACAAGGCCAGGGCGGTCGCGGGGAGAAAAGAAGCAGCATGGAGGCGAGGGCCACCATGCCGCGATTGCATTTGTTGCGGATGAAATTATGCGAGGGCTGAGCCCGCGCCTTCGGTGGATAATCCAAGTTCGGCGAAGGCTTTTTCGGCAACCTCGGGCTTGATCGCGCCTTCGCGGGCCAGCTTGGAAAGGGTTGATGCGACGATCGACTCTGCATCCACCTCGAAGTGGCGGCGCAGATGCTCGCGATTGTCGGAGCGGCCAAAGCCATCGGTGCCGAGCGAGACCAGCCGCGATCCGAGCCACGGGGCCAAATTGTCCGGCATCGACTTTATGTAATCGCTGGCTGCGATGATGGGACCCGCCGCTTGACCCAGAGCGGTCACGACGTAGGGCGTCCGCTGCTGCTCGCCGGGATGCAGGCGATTCCAGCGCTCGACCTGCAACGCATCGCGACGCAGTTCGTTGTAGCTGGTCACACTCCACACATCGGCGGCGATCTTGTATTTCTCCGCCAGAATTTGCTGAGCGCGAACCGCTTCATTCAAAATTGCGCCGGAGCCGAAGAGTTGCGCCTGGGCCTTGCCGCCGTCGGCCGCCTTGTATTTGTAGATGCCGCGGAGAATGCCTTCCTGAATTCCCTCCCCTTGCGGCATCGCAGGCATCACGTAGGCCTCGTTGTACATGGTGATGTAGTAGAAGCAATCCTCGCCCGCCTCGTACATGCGGCGAATACCATCCTGAATGATGACTGCCATTTCGTACGCATACGCTGGATCGTAGGTGAGGCAGGTGGGGATGGTGCCAGCCAGTACGTGCGAGTGGCCATCCTGATGCTGCAAGCCTTCGCCGAGCATGGTGGTGCGCCCTGCGGTGCCCCCCATCATAAAGCCCTTGCCGCGCGAGTCGGCGAAGGCCCATGCCATGTCTCCAATACGTTGGAAGCCAAACATCGAGTAATACATGTAGAACGGGATCATCGGAATGCGGTAGTTGGTATAGGCCGTTCCCGCGGCTGTGAACGACGCCATCGAGCCGGCTTCGGTGATGCCCTCTTCCAGAATTTGCCCGTCGACATTTTCCCGATACGACAGCAGCATGTCGGAATCATGGGGCGTGTATTTCTGTCCTTCGTGTGCGTAGATGCCAACCTGCTTGATCGCCGACTCCATGCCGAAGGTGCGAGCTTCATCGGGCACAATGGGGACGATCAGCTTGCCGATCTTTTCATCTTTCATCAGTCCGCGCAGGATGCCCACAAAGCCGCCGGTCGTGGAAACAGCGCGACCTTTGGAGCCACCGATCCATTCGTGAAAGAAATCCAGCTTTGGCGCTTCGAAGTTCAACTTGTGAACTTCGCGCTTCGGAATCGGGCCACCGAGCGCGGCGCGGCGTGCCTGCAAATATTGGATCGCCGGATCGCTGGGATCGGGACGATAGAAATCCGCATGCTTGGCCGCGTCCGCCGGCAAAGGAATATCGAAGTGCTTCACGAAATCCGCCAGGCTCTCGTCGGTCAACTTCTTTTCGGAGTGGGTTGCGTTGCGAGCCTGCGCCGAACCCAACCCATAACCTTTGACAGTTTTTGCCAGGATCACGGTGGGACTTCCCTTGTGCTCAACAGCGCGCTTGTACGCGTTATAAATTTTTGCCGGATCGTGACCGCCGCGATGCAGCTTGAAAAGCTGTTTATCGGTCTTGTCCTCGACCAGTTTCAGCAGCTCAGGGTACTTACCCCAGAAATTCTCGCGCAGATATTTGCCATTCTTGGCTTTGAAGGCTTGATAGTCGCCGTCGACGCATTCTTCCATGCGCTTCAGCAGCAAGCCCTGGTGGTCGCGCGCGAACAACTCATCCCAGTCTGAACCCCAGATCACCTTGATGACGTTCCAGCCGGCTCCGCGGAACGTGGCCTCGAGCTCATCGATGATGCGCTTGTTGCCGCGCACCGGTCCGTCAAGTCGCTGCAGGTTGCAGTTGACGACAAAAATCAGGTTGTCCAATTTTTCCCGCGAACCGAGGGAGATTGCGCCCAAGGTATCGACTTCATCCGTCTCGCCATCGCCGACAAAAGCCCAAACTTTGCGATCCGTCTTCTCGATGAGGTTGCGGTTCTCCAGATACTTCATGAAGCGGGCTTGATAGATGGCGTTCAGCGGGCCGATTCCCATGGAAACGGTGGGAAACTGCCAGAAGTCCGGCATCAACCATGGATGTGGGTAGCTGGAGAGACCGGGGGTGTCGCGTAATTCGTGGCGGAAATTCTTGAGCCGGTCGTCGTCGAAGCGGCCTTCCAAATAGGCGCGGGCATAGACGCCAGGAGAGGCATGGCCCTGGAAATAAATCAGGTCACCGGGCTGGTCGCCGTAGCGCGCCTTAAAGAAATGGTTGAAGCCTACTTCCAGCAGCGTCGCCAGAGAGGAGTAGGTGGAGATGTGGCCGCCGATGCCGGCATCTTCCTTATTCTGGTGGTGGACCATCGCCATGGCATTCCAGCGCAGCAACGCTTCGATGCGGCGCTCCATCTGGCGGTCGCCGGGATACGGCACTTCATCATGTTTGGGGATGGTGTTCCAGTAAGGCGTGACCACTTCGCCTACGGCAGGCACCCCGGCTTCGCGGGCGCGGGCGCGGAGTGCGGCCAGTAGAGCGGCACCCTGCTCCCAATCCTGCGCAACCACTTCGTCAAATGCTTCGATCCATTCTGCGACCTCAGCGGTCAAATCTTTTTGAACGGCCTGGTCTACCTTCGTCGCCATGTCGTTCCCCTTTGCGTCAGTTTCGTCGGATATCATCGCTGCTTTTAGGATAAATGGCGTCCTGCCCCAGACGCCAGCGGTGACGGGTTTAATGGCAAGTCGGGAGCCTGCGAAAGTCCTTTTTCAAAGGAAGCACAATTTGGCCGAGATTCAAAAACGAAGCCTATCTTGAGCGGCTTTAATCTTTGCGCAGGATCTGGCCGTTCTTCATTACGAAGGTTGGGTGGGTGAGGACAGTGATGTCGGTGAGTGGGTTGCCGGCGACGGCGATGATGTCGGCATAGAACCCGGGCTTCAGCTGGCCGATGGAGTGGGACCAGCGCAGTAGCCTCGCTCCGTTGATGAGGCCGGAGCGCAGAGTTTCTGCGGGGCTCATCCCATATTTCACCATCAGCACGTACTCCTGGGCCTGGGTGCCATGAGGGAATGGACCGACGTCGCTGCCGACCACGAAGGGAACGCCAGCGGCCATCTGCTGCTTGAACTGTTCGGCGTGGAAGGCGAGCTCACGCTGGTATGTCTCGCCTTCGCTAGGATGGAGCGGGTGCTGGGCGAAATATTCCATAATGGCGAACGTAGGCACGGCGTAGATTTGCTTCTCGCGCATCAGCTTCATGGTTGAGGGCAGAAGAAAGTAGGCATGGTCGATGCTGGCCACGCCGGCCTCGGCAGCGTAGGTTGCTCCGGGCTCGCCGGTGCAGTGGACGCCGACGAAGGAGCCAGTGCGATTGGCTTCCGTGACAGCGGCGGCGAGTTGCGCTTCATTGTATTGATAGGGTGTGCTGAACACGTCACCGACAAGATGGTCAGGGCCTGTCTCATAGATTTTGGTGAAGTCCGCGCCTTCCTTCCGTTGTTCGCGCATGGTGGCGACGATTTCGTCGGCGGTGTTGGCGATGTCGGCGTTGGAGAGGACATGCTGGGCCGGGTTGTAGCCGATGGCGTCTTCGTGGCCGCCGAGGATGTCGATGGCGTTACAGGAGACTCTCATGCGCGGGCCGGGGATGAGACCGCTGTTGATAGCATTGCGCACGGCGACATCGGCGCACTTGGCACCTTCAGTGCCCATGTCGCGCTCGGCGGTGAAACCGGCCATGACATCGGCTTTGGCTGCCGCCGCAGCTTGCAGCGTGCGCTGCGGTACGGACTCCTCGATGGTCTGCAGATCTTCGGCGCCAGGGTGCAGGAAGAGATGTACGTGAGCGTCGATGAGCCCGGGCATCAGAGTGACGTCGCCGAGATTGATGACGACTGCACCGTTGGGGTGCGCGACGTGCCCACCGACTTCGCGGATGCGGTTGCCGACTACGAGGATCTCGCCTGGGGAGTCGACTTTACCGGCAGCGACGTCGAGGATGCGAGCCGCGTGCAGGACGGTCGCGGTTGGCGCGGGCTGCTGTGCCGACTGTTGTGCAGTGACAACTAGCGGAAAGAGCATGGACGCGATAGCAAGAATAAGAAATCTCATCTTGATTGCGAGGATAAAACAACAGAACCAGTCAAAGACGAAGATTTACTCTTTGTACAAACGACGGAGCGGTATTTGGGCTGCAAATAGCGATTCCACAACGCGTAAATGATCGAATTAGGCTGGAGTCAGACGCGCAGGGATCTCCATAGATTCCCCACTGCTGGCTCGACATCTCGGTACAAATCATCTCGAGGCGAGGATCCGATCGGCTCCAAATTTGGTGACGCTTGTACGCAACTGCAGAATGCAAGTCTCTGCTGAATGCGTCAAACGGGGTGATACGCAAGTGCATCCAAGATACGGCGGTTATCGCCATGGGGGATTGCAGATGACGGACAATACTTCGACAGCGCTGATCACGGGAGGAACGAGTGGGATCGGCCTCGCGACAGCAAAGAAACTCGCTCAGCTTGGTATTCATGTCTTGGTTGTAGGACGAAATGCGGAGCGCGGGAAGAAGGCAGCCGATGAAATTTGCGCCGCCGGAGGCAAAGCAGATTTTATTTCCTCTGAGCTTCTAGGCGTAGACAGCGCACGTGAACTCGCCAGGAAAGCGATCGAACTCGGAAATGGCCATGTCGATATTCTCATCAATAATGCTGGGATCTATCCCTTCGGGCCTACGCATGAAATGACGGAAGAGCAATTTGATCGCGTCTTCTCTACAAACGTGAAGGCGCCGTATTTCCTGGTCGCAGAGCTTGCCCCGCTGATGGCCAACAGGGGCAAAGGAGCAATCGTGAATGTTTCGACGATGGTTGCAGATTACGGAGCGCCCGGGATGAGCCTCTACGGTTCAAGCAAGGCCGCCATCAACCTGTTGACGAAAACCTGGGCTGCAGAATATGGACCGAAGGGTGTCCGTGTGAATGCAGTGAGTCCCGGGCCCACGCGCACGGAAGGCACGGATGCGATGGGAGAGGGTCTGGAACAACTCGCTGCACAGGCGCCCGCAGGTCGTCCGGCAACAGCCGAGGAAATTGCTGAAGCGATTGTCTTCCTGGCGACAGACCGAGCCAGCTTTATTCACGGCGCAAAACTTGCCGTGGATGGAGGGCGCACTGCTATTTGAACCACAATCAACAAACCTGACTGGGCAACTCACGCGGTTTGAATCGCGAGGCACGACTCGAATACTTTCCGGGAACCTATGCCGCCGATGTATTTGACTCGGACGGATACTCTTTCGAAATCGTGCGTACGAGTTCGTGGCAGAACCTCACATCTCTGCTAGCGCGCGCTGCACGAGGTGGATCGAGATTGAACCTTCGCCCACCGCAGATGCAACGCGCTTCACGTTGCCGGAACGAATATCACCTACCGCAAAAACTCCGGGCAGACTGGTTTCCAGCATCTCCGGAGGCCTGTGGAGCGGCCATTTCAGTGGCACGCTGTCCAGAATCGGGTCCAGATCGCGCCCTGTGATAATGAATCCTTGTCGATCGAGGGCAAGGCATCCACGCAACCAATCCGTATGCGGAGAAGCACCCGCCATCACAAATACATGGCGGATATCATGCACAGATTCTTCGCCCGTCGCCCGATTGAGCCAACCGACCCGTTCCAGATGCGAATCACCTTCGACCGCAACAATCTCAGTTTGGAGATGCAGTTCAATCGCTGGATTTTCAACAATCCGCTGAATGAGATAGCGCGACATTGTTTCGGACAATTCCTTGCCGCGAACCAGCATGCAGACCTTTTTTACTGTTTCTGCCAGGAAGGCCGCTGCCTGACCCGCGGAGTTGCCGCCGCCCACTACGATGATCTCCTCGCCTGTGCAAAGTTGTGCCTCCATGAATGTTGCAGCGTAGTAGACACCCTGTCCCTCGAACCGTTCCAGATTCTGAACGTTCGGCTTGTTGTACTGCGCGCCGGTGGCGATAACAATGCTCCGCGTCTCGATCAGTCCGCCGTTTTCTAAAGTAAGCTCATACGGTCGCTCGTCACACTTGACCTTCACCACTTTCTGGCCAACCGTCATCTGAGCGCCGAATTTCTCTGCCTGCACCACCGCGCGGTCGGCAAGCTCCTGCCCCGAAATGCCCATGGGAAAACCGACATAATTCTCGATCTTTGAACTCGCGCCCGCCTGACCTCCGGGAAACTCAGATTCGATCAGCACAGCGTCCAGCCCTTCCGAAGCCGCATAGACGGCCGCGGCCAAGCCAGCCGGGCCGGCGCCCACAATCGCGACATCATAAACGCGGTGTTCGTCGATGTGGCCCGCGAATCCGAGGCACTCCGCCAGCCGCTGATTCGTCGGATTTCGCAACACAGTCTTTCCACTGCAGATCACAACGGGAATGTCTTCGAGCTTTATGTCGAAGCGATCCAGAAGTTCCTGCGACGCTTTGTCGCTATCGAGATCGACATAGCGATGGGGATAGCCGTTGCGGGTAAGGAATTCACGCAGGCGCAGCGTATTCGACGAGTGCTGCGATCCCAGCACAGCCACATTGCCCAATCCCCCCGAGATCATCGCGACACGACGCAGGAGGAATGCGCGCATGAATATATCGCTCAGCTCAGCATCCTTCGCAATCAACGTGCGCAACGCGTCTGCGCCGATCTCGAGAAATTCTCCCGGTTCGGCCACACGCCCGCGAGCAATGGCACGAGCACCGGAGATCAAGACAACTTCACCGGAGAATTGGCCGGGGCCATAGGTCACAAACACCTGCTCACCGGAAAGTCCGGCCATTGCGATGTCAAGCTTTCCTGAGAGCACCACGAAGCAAGACATGCCCAACTTGCCCGGTTCGAAAAGAATCTCTCCAGCGTGGACCGATCGGACATTGCCATAGGGCCGGACGTGGGCGATCTGCGCCGGCGTAAGAACAGGAAAAGCCTCTGCCTGCGGGTCAGGCATATTGATCGTTGGCAACATTGTCCAATTCCCCTCTGCTCCGATTCAAATGCAAATCGGCGATTGCGCGACTGACCGTCGACTGGCATGAAAAGCTTGAAACCAGTCTATCTATGGTTCTTCATCGTTCGCCAGGGACAAAGACACCCGGCTTGTCGTTCCCGGAGCGATCGTACCGGAATCGGAGATGGGCTCTGCCGTGACGTGCGGCGCCTTGATTGATCCCGGTGCGCCAGTTCCCAGTTCTCGCAGTTGAGCGGAAGCCGGAGCGTGGATCGCAAAAAATGCGGACACGGCAAAGGCGAAGGGAAATATTTTTCGTAGGAGTCGCACCAATCCAACCCTGTGTATCCCCGGGGAAAAAGAGGCTGCGATGGAGCACACTCATCGCAGCCGAGCAAGGAGCTATTTGGCCGGGAGGTGCTCCAGCGCGTTCTGCGCAGACAACCGATCGCCGTGCGTGTGGCTGATTTTCTCGAAGACGATTATCCCCTTTTTGTTGAGGATGAACGTCGATGGATACGCTGTTTCGTGAGGAGCATCCCATCGCAATCCGTACTGGTTGGTCACCGCATAATCCGGATCCGTCACGAGAACAACGTTCGACGGCAACTCTGTCTGCTTCGCCAGAAATTCCTTGGCATGCTGATCGAGATTGCCTGGAGGTCCTGGGTAGACAAGAAGGATCCTGGTATTCTTCACCTTGAATTCCGAGGCATGATCGATGAAGTCATGGACCTGCCGCACACAATAGGGGCATTGATAGCCGGGAAATCCCCTCAATATAACGAGAACAAGATCGTGTCCCCGCTGTACCTGTGACATGCCGACGGCCTTCCCGGTAGGGGTGGAGAGTGTGAAATCGGGGGCTTTAGAGCCTACTGGGGGAGTTTCCGCGAACGCAAACGCACCCACAGATAAAGCGCAAATAACAGCGAGAATAAATCGAGTTGTTTTACTAAGGTGAAGCCTGGCAAGCCAATGGAGCTTGTGAGATCTGAAACGTGGCACTTCCATGCAAAGGCACTCCTAGAATGGGATGCCCGTGTGATCCGCGGACGCAGTGAAAAGTTACAGCGCTTTTTTACACGCTATGTTCCATAGGCCGGCTCATGGAATACCTATCAAATCGCGCTCCGGCGATGGGTCCTTTCTTGCCCAGGCCGCCTGTTTGAATGTCGGGAGGCACTTGGCTGCAGGCATCTGGAACGCACTAGAGTCTGGTCGTCGCTGCTCCTTCAATCGCGCCTTGATGCTGCGTCTGAGCGAACAGAATCAGATGATGACCGGAACCACTGCCGAGGTGGAATCCGCTGGGGAACGCGATATGAACAGACTGTTGCCCGGCGCTCCTGACTGTCGCCACGCGCGCCAGCGAACGCGCCACGGAGACGTGCTGAAGAAGGCTCCCACCGTTTTCGCCCCGTAGCACATTGGATTGGTCCGCATCGTCCGTCAGAACCGCGATGATATCGAGCGGCCTCGAAATCTGCCCCGCTACAGAAAACTTCACGTCCAGTCCTGAGGATGAGGGTGTCGTGGAGAGGATGCTCAGATCCAGATGAGCTCGCCGCGCTTCATCCCGGAGCGCCTGTTGAAGTGCGTTGCCATCACCCCCAACAAACTGCTCGCGTCCGTTCACAACCATTTGGGGCGTGTAGGGGCCCTCCGGTGACAGGCGCGCGGCGTAGACTTCCTGCCTCTCGGTAAATTCCGGGGATGAGAACGGGTCCTTCCATCCGAGGTTGTTCCAGTAGGTAACGTGCTCACTGATGCCGACAATCAACTGCCCGGCGCCTGTTTGCTTCAGATTGATCTGGCGCAACATGGCATCCGCGGGAGGGCAGCTCGAACATCCCTCCGAGGTAAAGAGCTCGACGATCACTGCCGAACTGGGTTTTTCCTGACCTGTGGTCTGGCCCGCAGCAAATTGCGGAAGAAGGCCGATGGCGAAAAGCAAAAGCGAAAAGGCAAGCATGGGGCGAAGCTGCACGGAACCACCTCCAGCGGTATGCGTTGTTCCATCTGACACTTCGCCTCGTGAATGGTTACATGCGTGCGTTCAACCTGCGCTGTAACCAAAATGCAGCTGAGGCCTCCAATGATGCAGAGAGGCGATTTCGCCTCTGATTGTCGACCCATTTCCTAAAAATGGGAACCACCCAATCGATGAGCGAATTAGCATTCAACAGTTCCTAAGCGAACAAGAAGGAGATTATTCATGGGTAAGTTGGACGGAAAAGTCGCGGTGATCACCGGAGCGACCTCCGGAATGGCGCTGGCCTCGGCCAAGCTGTTTGTCGAAGAGGGAGCGTACGTGTTCATCACCGGGCGGAGGCAGGAGAATCTGGATAACGCAGTCAAGGTGATTGGACGGAATGTGACCGGAGTGCAGGGCGATTCGGCGAAGCCGGCTGATCTCGACCGCCTCTATGAAACGGTCAAGCGAGAGAAGGGCTATGTCGATGTAGTGTTTGCCAGCGCCGGTCACGGCGGCCGCACTCCGCTGGGGACGATCACCGAAGAGCAGTTCGACGCCATTTTTTCTCTGAATACCCGCGGCACACTCTTTACAGTCCAGAAGGCGCTGCCTATGATGCGCGATGGCGGATCGATCATCATGAATGGGTCGATCGCTCACCTCAAGGGCATGCCGGGGCTGGGCGTTTATGCGGGAAGCAAGGCGGCGCTGCGGTCGTTCGCGCGATCATGGGTGGTCGAGCTTGCAGAGCGCAGAATTCGTGTGAATGTTCTCAGCCCAGGGCCGATCGCTACCAACGCTCTCGCGAACGCCCCTGCAGAAGCGAAGGAATATTTCCGATCGGGAATCCCTCGCAAGGAGTTCGGGCGCTCAGAAGAGATCGCAACAGTGGCGCTATTTCTCGCCTCCGATGACTCGAGCTTTGTGAACGGCAGCGAGATTTGTGTCGATGGCGGTATGGCGCAGATATAGCTCTGGTTTATCGAGGTGAAAACGGGCACTGCACGCGCGATGTCTCCATTGCGCGTCCGGTTGTGACCAGTTTGGTTTGCCGCTTACAATAACAACGCGAGGAGGCATCGATGTCGGCCCCAGGTTTTATTCCTCTTACCACGTACCGGGAATTTCCTGCCCAGGAAATAGTCAGCCGAGCGAAGTCATTTCGCGATGAAATGCTTCGACGTCGCACCGTACGGCAGTTTTCTTCACGTCCCGTTCCGCGGGAGGTGATCGAGAATTGCCTCTCCGTTGCGCGAAGCGCCCCGAGCGGCGCCAATAAGCAGCCCTGGCATTTCGTCGTCGTCAGCGATGCAGAGGTAAAGGCCAAGATTCGTACTGCTGCGGAAGAAGAGGAGCGCCGCTTCTACCATGGGCGTGCTCCTAAAGAGTGGCTCGATGCTCTCGCTCCGCTGGGGACAGACGAAAACAAGCCGTATCTGGAAGTCGCTCCCTACCTCATCGTGATCTTTGCGCAACATCACGAAATTTCGACAGATGGGCGCAAAATGAAGAACTACTATGTGACAGAGTCGGTTGGCATTGCCACGGGCATGCTCATCTCGGCGATTCATATGGCCGGCTTGGTCGCGCTTACACATACGCCGAGCCCAATGGGATTCCTGAACGAAATCCTCGGACGTCCGGTCCAGGAGAAGCCCTTTCTCATTCTTGTCGTCGGCTATCCGGACGGAGAGGCCCACGTCCCGGATATTTCGAAAAAATCATCTGAAGAGTGCGTGACCTTCATCTGAAGGTCGCTCTCCCAGGCTGATATCGTGGTCGCAGCCTGGGTCTAAGTGGGTCCGGCCGATGAAATCAAGCCAGTACAAGGCTTTGGTTCCGGATTCGTGCGCTCCGGTCTTTGCGGCTGCCTCGAGGAATTCATTCGCAACGGAGCGCACCCGTTCATGATTCCGGTGCGCCACATAATTTCTGCAAGACGCCTTTCCGCAGCGCGCTCTGTGTAACCTTTCGCGCCCACAGAACTCTCATTCAACAACCGGCCTTCTGTGCGCGCGACAGATGTGTGCACTTCGGGCCTAATTTCAATCATTGGAGTTGAATTGTGATCAAGAGTCTGAGGCTTCCCTATGTGTTATTCCTTGCCGCAGCCGCGGTTTTGGTCTACGTGCCCAACCGCGCTGTTGCACAGGACGGAGGTGGCGATGGTTTCGGCGGGCAGAACGGGAACGGCGCTGTCTTCGCTATGACGAATGCCGCTTCCAACAACCAGATCAACGCCTACATCCGAGGCGAGGATGGTTCACTCCAGTTCTCCGCCGCCTATCCGACTGGAGGCAATGGCAGCGGAGGCACTCTCGATCCGCTGCACTCACAGGGTTCGCTGACGCTCAGCGCAGACCATCGTCAGCTGTTTGCCGTGAACGCGGGCAGCGGCACGGTTTCGTTGTTTGCGGTTCGCGGCGCCCAGCTCTCCCTGCTTGATACGGCTTCCACCGGCGGCAGCATGCCCACTTCGGTCACTCAGGTCGGCGACCTGGTGTACGTCTTGAATGCCGGGGGCAATGCCAGCGTCACAGGTTTCCGCATCGTCGGCAATGGTCACCTACAGGCTATCCCGCACTCGACGAGCTACCTCAGCGGGACAGCCACTGCGCCGACCGATGTTGTTCTGAGTCCCAGCAGGCAGTTACTGGTTGTCACTGAATCTGCGACCAATAAGATCGATGTGTTCCACGTTTTTCCGAACGGAACCCTCTCGAATCCGATAGCTACGGACAGCGCCGGTACGGTCCCCTTCGCTGCCGTGTTTGCTCCTAATGGAACCCTGATTGTGGGCAACGTGGAAAATAACCAGACGGTTTCGTCTACGATTTCCTCGTATCAACTGAACGGGAACGGATCGCTCCGCACTATCTCAAACGCTCTTCCCACGGGCGGCAGCGCCACTTGCTGGGACGTAATCGGCCGGCTTGGCCGCACCGTGTATACATCCAATCCAAACAACTCGACACTCTCGGGCTTCAATATCGAACGTAACGGCGAACTCACTCCCATTGGCGGCGCAGTGGTTGGCCAGACCCCGACTGGCAGCACAAACATTGACATCGCTGCCAGCTCTGACGGCCGCTATCTGTACACCCTGTACGCCGCTACCGGCGCCATTGGCATCTCCGCCGTTCAGGATGACGGAAGCCTGGCGAATCTTGGGCAGCAAGATGGCCTGCCCGCGTCCGCCGGCATCAACGGCATCGCTGCCTACTAACGATGAGCTGGGGCGTTCTGCCCGGGACGCCCCGGCTTTCTTCGCTTGATCGGGCACATTCAATATCAGCGCGCGTATGGGTTGGTCCGTCCGAGGTCATTTCGATACACTGAGGACGCGATGCCCGAACAAAAGCTGGAAGTTAACCTGGCAGAGCCGAAACATAGTGGGGGCCGCGGCCTCGCGGTTGGCCTCACCAGTTTGTTTTTTATCCTGCTGCAGAGCGCGTGTACCGCATTTATGGCTATCAGCGGTTTGCGGCTGCTGATCGGCGTGGGCGCGCTTGCCGCGGCGGCAACGGAACTCAATTTCCTCGTTGCGCTGCATTTCGCGGCACTTCGCATCCCGATGGAAATCTTCGCTATTGCCGGCTCCGTTGTGAATCTGATTGCCGTCCGGCGCGTTCGCAGATTGCGTGCGCAGCCTGCGTCTCAGTGGAGAATGAAACCGGCTACTCCAAAGCAGCTCCGGTCCGAATCATGGCAGATCGGCCTGGCGGTTGCGACTCTGTTGCTGGTTGCAGTGGAATGGGGATTCCACATCTATCTCCACGGCACAATCTAATCCTGATCCTGGATGGGCTCCTCGGGGCGGATGTTCGCGGTGTGGATCTCCCGCGCCAGCCGTGCATGCAGGCGTTCGCTGTAGCCGGCAGGCAGCTCGAAGACCCGATCGTCTGCGGTCAGGATGAGGATGTTGCGCGTCGAGTCGAGAATGGCAGAGCAGATTTCGCAGTTCGCCAGGTGTTTCTGCACCAGCTCTTTCGTCTCCGCCGGAAGCGAGTCGTCGAGGAATTCGGAGATGTAGTCCCAGACGTGTTTACATTCTAGTGCCAAGAGAGCCACCTCCTTTTCTGAGGACTCGCCAGCTTCAGTTTAGGCGCCAGCTCCTTTTGCAGCATGATACGCGCCCGATGCAACCGCACCTTCACCGAAGCGACACTGATGGCCAGCGCGCCGGCCGTCTCTTCTGTGCTGAGATCCTCGATGTCGCGCATCACCAGGACCTCCCGGTAAATCGGCGAAAGATGTCCGATCGCTTCCTGCAGCAAGGTTCTCACTTCCTTCCGCTCCAGGGCTTCGGAGGGGATTTCCCGCCAGTCTCGCAGCAGCGCGGGCGAAACCTTACCTCCTT
>DATJUD010000138.1:0-11920 GCA_035502695.1 Acidobacteriaceae bacterium | reverse complement strand
AGGCTGGCTAGTTGAAGGATTATGCAGTCTAATTGAAGGATTGTGCAGCGCAGTTGAAGGATTGTGCAGTCTAATTGAAGGATTATGCAGCGCTCGATGCGGTCAAACAACCGGTAAACCATAGATACCATTCGGTTGCCGAGGGCCAAGCCGGTTTTTTCACCGCGAAACAGCAAAAAAAATCCGGTTTTTCCGAAAGCAGCGGATAGGGCGGGCACAGGATGTCTATCGTCATTCTACCGCTTTGGGGCTTTATGCTACGCCAGAGAGGACGGTGGCTTGAGTGGGGCACCGGGATACAGTGCAATCAGGGACCAGTTCATGCAAACCATACGCTTCAAAACATCTGCGGATTTTCGAAAGTGGCTGGAGAAGAACCATACGGAATCCGATGGGATCTGGTTGCGGATTTCGAAGAAAGATTCGCAGGAGACTTCCCTGACCTACGCGGAAGCGCTGGATCAGGCGCTTTGCTATGGCTGGATTGATGGCCAGAAAAAACCCTTCGACAAATTCTCCTGGCTGCAAAAATTTACACCGAGGCGTCCCAGAAGCGGGTGGTCGAAAATCAACACGCAGCATGTGGAACGTCTGATCCGGGCAGAAGCCATGACCCCTGCAGGGATGGAAGCGGTTGCAGCGGCCAAGGCCGATGGTCGCTGGGAAGCCGCCTATGCTTCCTCGAAGAGTGCTACGCCGCCCGAAGATTTTCTACAGGAGTTGCGGAAGAATACAAAAGCAGAGGCATTTTTTAAGACGCTCAACAAAGCCAATGTGTATGCGATTGTGTATCGTCTGGAGACGGCAAAGAAGCCAGAAACGCGAGAGAAACGCATGAAGACAATTCTTGCCATGATGGAGCAAGGCAAAGCATTCCATACTTGAGCGGTTTAATATCCGGCTGCGCGACGCATTGTCCCTGTGCGCGATCCTATATCTCAGAAGCGAGACATGGTGCTCCGGGCAGAGATTTCACTACTCTCCTTCGTATTTACGCAATCCGCAATTCGCACAGTTCCTGCCCAATACGGTTTTTGGGGTGGCAAAGAATCCTCCGAAGAAATTCTCGCCGCAGCGTGGACAAGGGAAATTGCGAAGGCGCGAGCCTGTGTAGAGATACACGGCTCCAAATATCAAGAAAGCGGCCATAAATGCGGTGTCGCCCTCAGGGAACAGGCGTTTCAATCCTCGTTCCGTGAACGCCATGAAGGGAACAAACGTGAGGAACTCGACGCATATCAAGATGCCAAGCCGCGTTCGACGTGCTCGGTACGCTCGCCATTGGCTCATGTATCGGTTTGCGCGACCATCACTGACATCATCAGGCACGACAAACCAATTCTATTGGGCACACCACAACTAGGCAAAAGCATTGAAATCCAAGATGACGTCCTCGGGTACCATTCAAGCCTTCTTTTGGTGTGAGTAGAGGAGTTCCACTGACGGACGGAGACTCCCCGCTTGCAGCTTTGCCAGCCATTTGTCGGCTTCGGCGGCGGTGACATACCGACCGGTCGTCTGATATTCCGTCCATGCTGCAAGCGCGTCCTGCCGGAATTTCTCACGTTTTTCTTTGCGGTTCATAAGTGCCTCGGTATTGCCAAGCCTTTACTGAAACAGGGTGATAGTTTTCGCTAACACTTCATCCAGCAGTTCAACGGGGAGCGATTCGACTTTCTTGCCGTGGTGGGCTTCGATATCGAGAACGCGGGGCTGGTCGCAGCGGACGATTCCGGTGGTGCGAGTATCCGTGAGGGCGACAGCAAAACCGATGCGGCGCGCGAATTCTCCGCCGTTGGTTATGGGCAGGACAACCGGCAATTTGGTGGCCTGATTGAACGTGGTAGGCGAGATGACCAGGACGGGGCGATGGCCCTGCTGTTCGTGACCGAGGGTGGGGTCGAGCGACACGTTGTAAATATCTCCTCGTTTCATAGCAGCTCGCGACCCACGGCCGGAGCGTCGACCCACTCCCGCTCTTCAGGCGGTAGCGGCTGCGAAGAGTCGGAAGCTTCGAGGAGTTCCTCCAATGTGTAGCGTGGGCGCTGCTGCGGCTCGACAATGAGACGGCCATTCTCGACCTCGACGGCCACGGTTGCGCCTGCCTTGAGCCGCAGTAGATTCAACAGAGCCGGTGGGACGGCCAGCATGATGGAGCCACCGACTTTGCGCAGGTTCGTGGTATGCATGATCAGACCCCCATGAGTTATATTTTAATATAACATTGTCATTCTCCCTGCGCAAGCCTACAGCAAATTTGAATGGGGCACCCGGCGGTAGGCCTCCGTGAATTAACGAATGACGCCATTTGTCCCTGATCTCTTTCAGTTCGTTTATGGATTTGAGGAGATCAGCACGTATCCGCGGCGAATGGTTTACCTTTATAAGCGTAGAGCCGCTTGGCGATGCCTCTTCTCCATATCCAGACCAGAAACAGGCACGTGGCGAACGGCGAGGATGACGACATGTTTGCCGTCGTAGTGATACAGAACGACGTAGGCGCTTTGGCCGAATTCAACGATCGATTTTCGAAGTAGCTCTATACTTTGATTGCCATGGTTCGATCCTCTGTCGCCGTTGCCTGTCTGCTGTTGAGTGGATTTGCGTGGGCAGCAAAGGGACCACAGCCCGCCTATCCCCACTTTGACTACGAGATTGCTAAGAAACATGAAATCAATCCGCATCGCAGAGCAATTCCGGTTGATGGCGTGCAGCCTGGTTTCAATCAGCTTCGCCTGACATTGACTGTGTCTCCCGGAGGGGACGTTATTGACTCCAAAGCAGACGGCAACGGCGATTTGCTGAGGTTCTGGCCGCAGCTGCAAAGCGAGGTGAGCCAGTGGAAGTTCACGCCGTTCGAGAAAAACTCGAATGCGGTAACGGCTGAGGTGGAAGAGTATATCGATTTAGTTCCGCCGGAACGGCTCCCGAAGATTCATGTTGACGCGCCTGTTCTTCACCCGAACTCTACAGTCGTGATTACGCTGAATAGGAGTGGATGTTACGGCAGTTGCCCTTCTTATTCGGTTACGATAAGCAATCAAAAAGTCATATTTAACGGTGATGGATTCGTAGTGGCCCGAGGAGAACACAAGGGAACAATTGATCCGAGTCAGGTTCGGGAGCTAGCGAAAAAGTTTATTGATGCTGATTTCTACTCAATGGAAGATAGCTATAGCGCATCGGTTACAGACTGTCCTTCGTTTGTTCTGTCGATTAGCGTCGATCGTCATAGTAAAAAAGTTGTAGATTACATGGGCTCGTGGGTAGGGATGCCTGCGGTTATCACCGAACTGGAGGATGAGGTCGACTCGGCTGCAAGTAGTCAGCGATGGATTGAAGGAAGCGAGGGGCTTGTGCAGGCATTGCAGGTTGAGGGATTCAACTTTAAGACTTACGATGCGCAGGTCATGCTGAAAGAATCCGCAAGCCGAGGACAGACAGCGACGGTGCAGGAGTTCTTAGCAGCTGGCGTACCGCTGAATCCATTTCAAGCTCCGAAACCAACAGGACCTTATACAGGCGTTCTTTTCAAAAATGTGGGGTGGCTCACGGCAGCCAGTCGCCATCCGGATACATTGAAGGTTCTGATCGATGCCGGGGCAAGTAAGGATGATGAGAAGGATAAGGACTTGGCTCTGGCGGGAGCGGCTGAATCAGGAAACGTAGAGGCGGCAAGGGCGTTGATCGCTTATGGCGCTAATCCAAATGCCGATCTTACCAAACTGATAGTCACCGAGAATGGCGGAGGGATGACACTTCAGGGGCCGGGTGCGGGAAGCGTGCTCATCTATGCCGCAGAGTCCGGCAATCCGGAAATGGTACGGGAGATTCTTCGCTATCACCCTAAATTGGAAATGCGTGACCGCGAGGGAAAGACCGCGATCTTTGCCGCTGGAGAATACCGTTATGGAGATAAAGATGGTGCGCGCGTGGAATGTGTACGTCTGCTTGCGCAAGCTGGAGCCAATGTGAACGCACGGGATAGCGATGGAAATACGCCGCTGCATGAAACTTTTCTGACCGACGTTGAAGAGGAACTGTTGAAGCTGGGCGCAAATGTGAATGCGCGCAATAACGACGGTGAGACCCCGATCTTCACTACTGTTGATATGAGTGCTATCCCCTTGTTTATCCGACATGGCGCAGATCTAAATCTTCGCAACAATAAAGGTCAGACCGTGGTTGAAGCCGCCGCGGACAAGGGACCGCTCCGGCAAGAGGCTCTTCGCAATGCGATTGCGTCAATAGGTACGGACCAACCAGAAAACTGACCGCGCTTCGAAAATTTGGATCGGAACCTCTATAGCCCCAACTTGGACCAGAGGGCGTCGACTTTGGATTTGGTGGTGGGGTCCATGCGGAGCATTTCGGGCCAGGGGCGGGTGAAGCCTTCGGCGGGCCATTTTCTGGTGGCGTCGATGCCCATCTTGCTGCCGTAGTTGGGCAGGCGCGAGGCGTGATCGAGCGAGTCGATGGGGCCGAGGGTGAATTGAATGTCGCGCTCGGGATCGATGTTGTTGGTAACGCGGAGGACGACTTCGCGCATGTCCTGCACATCGCAATCTTCATCGACAACCAGGACGCACTTGGTGAACATGGCCTGGCCGAGCGACCAGATGGCGTTCATGACTTTGCGCGCGTGGCCGGGATAGCTTTTGCGGATGGAGACGATCATGAGGTTGTGAAAGACCGCCTCGACGGGCAGATTGATGTCGACAATTTCTGGAATGGTGAGCTGCATGAGCGGCAGAAAAATGCGCTCGACGGCCTTGCCCATCCAGGCATCTTCCATAGGCGGCTTGCCGACGATGGTGGTGGCGTAGATGGGGTCGCGGCGATGGGTGATGCAGGTGATGTGGAAGACGGGATAGTCGTCGGGCAGAGTGTAGAAGCCGGTGTGATCGCCGAAGGGACCTTCGGAGCGCAGCTCGTCGATGCGGACGTAGCCTTCAAGGACGATTTCCGAGGCGGCGGGGACTTGCAGATCGACGGTCTCGCACTGGACGAGCTCGACGGGCTGCTGACGGAGGAAGCCGGCGATGATGAATTCTTCGACCTCTGGCGGCGCGGGCACGATGGCGGAAAATGTGGTGGCGGGATCGGTACCGATGGCGACGGCGACCTGGAGAATGTCGCCGGAGGGTTTGGTGCGGACGGTGAGGTTTTCTTCACTCCCACTCAAGCCAACAGAGGGCTTGAATGGGGCGCCGTCGGTCGTGTTAGGAAGCGTGGCGCCGCCGGCGGTTTCTGCCATGACGGCGACGCGAGCGGCGGATGCGGTGGCTGAGCTGGCTTCGGCGCCGGAGCTTGCTTCGGCGGATTGGCGCAGGCGTTCACGATAATGTTCGGCGGCAACTTTTTGACGTTGCCAGTGCATGCCGGTGGTCTGGCCATCGTAGACCTGCATGCGATACATGCCGACGTTGCGCTTCCCTGCCGGCGTTCGCGGATCGCGGGTGATGACGCACGGGAGGGTGATGAAGCGGCCGCCATCCTGAGGCCAGCATTGCAGGATGGGAAAGTCGAGGACGCTGAAATTTTCGCGGAGGATGACTTGCTTGCAGGGCGCGTCTTTGGCGGCGACCAGCTTCGGGAAGAATTTTCCCATCTCGGCGAGCATGGGCAGCATGCGGACTTTATCGAGGAAGCCTTCGGGCGAGCGGAGATTCATCAGCTCGCGAATGCGGTCGGCAACATCGTTGAGTGAGTCGACGCCGAGGGCGAGGCGCATGCGACGCTCGCTGCCAAATTGGTTGATGAGAAGTTTGGCGCCGGGATAGCCTTTGATATTTTCAAACAGCAGGGCGGGACCGCCGGGAGTGTGGGTTGGAGGGCCAAGTTTGGAGACGCGATCGGCGATTTCCGCTATCTCAAGTATCGGATCAACTTCGTGTTTGATATGTATGATTTCTTTTGCTTTGTCGAGAGCCTTTATCCAGTCTCTGAGATCGTCGTATGCCAAGCTGATCGTCCTCTCGCGTGCTCGCGATCGATGCGCTCACGGACCTGCCTCTGCCTGTATCGTAGTGTACCTGCGGATGGCGAAACGCTGTGGCTGCGACAGGGCCTATGAGATGGTCGTCACGTCGACGCAGGTTTCTGTGCCGGCGCGAAAGCCAGCCATCCATCGATCGAGATAGGTGTGGGCGCAGCCGGCGCCGCAGAGGTGCTTGCTGTCGGCACTGTGGGCCAGCGCATTGTCCCACGGGTTCAGCTTCAGGGTGGGCTGGCCGATCTTCGAGTCGAGTTTGGAGTCGAGCGGGGGCGCGCACTCATTGGTGGCGATCCACCACTTCTCTTCTGCGCTTGCCTGCTGCTTGCCGCAGATGTCGCACGTGAAACGTTCAATCCAAGCCATCGAGTGCTTTGTCATCCTGTCCGAAAAGTTCCGTGTTGTTGGTTGATTGGCAACGCGATGGGCGCACCCCGATGGATACGCCCATGTTGCTACAGAAAACTACGCCATATTTATGCACCGGGAACACCCGCCCGCTTGGACCTGTGGAGGAGTTGGAGCGGCTAGATTCCGGTGCTCTCGCGTTTCAAGCGCGGCGTCAAAATTGCTTCAGGGCATCCATTAGATAGAAGGCAAGAATTCCCAATGTCACCAGGCCTTCTGCGCCTCCAAAAATTCGAATCAAGTTCTCAACCGGCTTAACCCGCTTCATGATCAGTTCCTGTTCCTGATGCTGCATGGTCGGCGCATCTTCCAGGAATAGCTGATCCTCTTCCGCGCGTGTGATGGTCGCACGATACAAAATGAGACCCAGAAGGATGAGTCCTAATGCTCCCCAAACAGTCCAGATAACCAATACGTAGCTCATAGGATGACCTCGCTATCGGTTGTAGCGTTCCGATGTCCGCGCAAATTTCGGGCCGTCCGTGCGCCGACACCGCTTTCGCCTGTATCGTACTCCCAAATTTGGCCGCAGGGGTAGAAGATTCTATGCATCGAACTGAGGGCTTTGGCATCAACATATAAGTGGCTTGGCGGTCCGACATGGCGCCATCCACGCGGACTTTCCGATTGTTTTGCAATCCAGTTCGCCGTATCATAAAAGACAGAAGAAACACGAGGGCTATCCATAATGGCAACGACCACTCAAGTTCCAACCACTGAAACCGTCAAGGCTCCCCCGGTCACATTGACCCCGGAAGCGATCAAGAAGGTTCGCGAAATTATGGCGACCCAGGATCCCATTCCTGCGGGCTTGCGGCTCGGCGTGGTGGGCGGCGGCTGCTCCGGCTTCCAATACTCCATGTCGTTTGAGAACCAGTCCGGCATGATGGACAAGGTATTGAATTTCGACGGCTTAAAGGTCTTCGTCGACTCCACTTCCCTGATGTACCTCGGCGGATGCGTGGTGGACTATGTCGAGACCCTGGAAGCGGCGGGGTTCAAGTTTGAGAACCCGAACGTCAAGAGCACCTGCGGCTGCGGGTCTTCTTTCAGCGCGTAAGCAAGCTTGCCGCAAAAATCTTTTCGAGGGGCGATGTATTCGCGAGAATATATCGCCCTTTTTGCGCAGAAAATTCGGCGTGAAGGGATGATTTGCAATGAAAAACCATCAAACCACGCAGGCCGAGGGTTTTTCATTGTTGACGAATCGGACTTGGCTAAAACGGATTCGAGTTATCCGACGAACTGTTTGATCCGGATGACGTCGATCCAAACCCGCTGCTGGTGGACCCAAATCCTCCGCTTGAGGAGTTCAGCCCGCCGCTGCTTGATCCCAGACCGGAGCTGGTAGAACCGAAGGGGCTGGTGCTTGTTCCGCCAGCACCCGGCGTCGACTGCCCTGCCGGGGTGCCAATGCCGGCTCCGGGAACTTGCCCGTTGCCCTGTCCGACCGCAGCGGTGATTTCTTCCTGCGGATTGTAGACAAACTGCCATTGGTCGTAGATCTTTTTCTTGCGGTAGACGATGATGGACCGCTTCTTCAACGGAACCGTGACACCTACGATGGGGCCGCCAGCAACAGCCGTTCCGTTCAATCCGCCTCCGGCTGCGGTGCTTCCCGGCAATCCAGGAACACTGGGCGCGCCGTTGGCGCTGCCGAAGACTCCGCCGCCCTGGGAGTTGCTGGAACCGAAGATGCTTCCTGAGTTTGTCCCGTTAGAACTTCCGCCAGCGCTGATGCTACCCGGGCCGCTGTTGATCGACGTGCCTCCGCCACCGGAATCGTCATCTGCGACACTGTCGCCAGTGGAATCGTCCTGGGTCTGATCGTTGGGCACTACGGATGAGGCATTTTTGGCAGACGCGTTTCCGTTCGGCTGGGCGTTGTTGTTGGAACTGGAAGAGTCGTTGAAGAAGCTGTCATCGCTATTGGAGTTGCTGTTGAGTCCGCCGCCTACTGTGGAATTGGAACCTGGTCCGGAGGAGGATCCAAAGATTCCGCTCGAACCGCCTATGGTACTGCTGCCGCCGATTCCACTGGTAGCCGTACCGTTTGTACCCTGAACTCCAGCAACAGGCATGGCGCCGCCAGACTGAACGACCTGGCCGAAGAACCCCATGGTGACCATCTGCACCTGCCCCAGATGCAGCAATTTCCAATCCTTCTTGCCAGTCATGGGATCGATATATTCCTGGCGCAGGAAGCGGATCTGATTCGTCTCTTTCAACTGGTCAATCGAGGTGGGATAGGCTCCAAATTTGCGGTAGTAGAGCTGGATGGCGCGCTTGTATTGTTCGCCGCGGTGCACCGTTTCAATTTCTTTTTCGCGCTGAATTTCTTTCGCTATCTTGGGCGCAGCGAGAGCCAGGCCGATCAGAATGATGACAAACAGGAAGAGGAGCCCTAGCAGCAGATATCCTTGTTCGTCTGCGTGCGGATTGGAGGCGCGGTCACCGTTTTTTGGGGGTTGAATCAAAAAAACTCCTTCTCTAAAAATACGCTGCAGAACCTGAAAAGTCGCGTCGCAGAGCGTGTCAATGCAGCATTTTCATATTTGCAATTTGGTGACATCGTGGATGTCCTTTGATGCGATCAAGTTGCGACCGATCGAATTGCGACGCGATGGATGAATCGCGAGCGGATCGCATCGGCTATCGCTGCAGGATTTGATGCGCCGCACGCTGACCGCTCTCCATTGCGCCATGCACTGTTCCCCAGGTCCCGGTCGTATCCGTGTGTTCGCCGGCGAAGAACAGAGTCGACTCGATGGGCTCGCTGAGGGCGTCGGGAACTTTCAACGCACCAGCGGGCAAATAGCTGTAGGAACCCTGCGCCAGTGGATCCTTTTGCCAATCGTGGGATTCGGATTGAACGAGCAAATCACGGAGTTGTGCGCCATCGAGTGCAAATATTTTTGCCAGCTCGCGGATGGCCTCCCCTTCTAATTCCTGGCAGGTGCGACCGGCGATAGCATCGGCGCGCGGACCGCCGGTCCATGCGACCATCATCGATGACTCTTCGGGAAACTTGGTCCACCACACAGGAAATAGTTCATTGAACGAATGCAGAAAACTCAATTGATCGAGGTCGCGGAGGCTGGTTCGCGCGGAGGTGTCCGTCCAGAATTTGCGGTGAAAGAGCATAACCAGGCGGCGAGCATGGCCGACACGAATCTGCGACAAAAGCTGCATCGCATGAATTGGCGACGGGGAGATTTTCAGCATGCCCGATTGCAACACTCCCAAGGGCAACGCGATCACAAGAGCGGAGGCCCGATATGTTTCGGATTCACCATTGTGTAAGCAGTCGACTTCGACGCTTCCCTGCTTCCATCGAATCTCGCTAGCACGAGTTTCCATGGAGATTACCCCGCCGAGCCACTCGATCTGCCGTGCCAGAAATTGTGGCGCCTGCGCATAGCCGCCGCGAACATGAAACAAGCGATCGCCTTCCGTCGCGTCTTCGATCGCCTGCTGCCTGGCTAGAGCTGCCACGCCGATGACGCGATGATCGGCGGCATTGAATCCCTCGACAAATCCGATCAGGCGTTTTCGGCTCGCCTCCGGAACGTTTGCAAGATCGAGATATTCCGCGAACGAACAATCCTCGCGGTCCCAATCCTTGAGAGCCTCAAGCCATTGGAAGTCGCGGCCAAAATCTTCGCCGCATTGCTGCAACACACCATGGTCCCAACAAAAATGTTTTCCGCCGAGCTCGTAGGTGTCGAGATTCGCTTCTTCAATCAGGTTCCATAAGATCGGCGGCTTGCCATGAACAAATTCCGCGCCGAGCTCGACAACTTCCTTGCCGATTGTACGAGAGAGAATTCTTCCGCCCACTCGATTTCGCGCCTCTACCACATGGACGCGCAAGCTTGCGGCTGCCAGTTGGCGCGCCGCGGTCAGGCCTGCGATTCCAGCGCCCAGCACGATGACATCGTGGCTTGTTCCAGACATGGTCAGTAGGATGCGGCGGATTTAGCTTCCGGCATTCCAGTCCTTGGAATGAAAGCGAATGCCAATGCTCGCCATGCGAGGCGTGCCCAGCGTCAGGATCGGCGTACGGCCGACTTCGATCTCGCGATTGAAGATGTTGTTGACGGCACCGTAGACTTCCGTACGCGCACCGAAGTTGTGGGCTACGTAGGCGTCCAGCTGGAAATAGCCATGCAGCAGAAAAGTATTCTGATCGTCATCGAATTGCCGCCCGCTGAGCGTTCCCAGCAATTCGACAAGGCCAATCTTCGGCTTTGTCGCGGTGACCTGCGCCGTCGCCATGTTGTGCGCGACTTCAGGAATCCATTTGCCGACCAGGCTCGGCTCCTGAACAAATTGCGTTACAGTTGCATTCGCATATTGATAGCCGCCGGTGATGGAAAGCCAGGAGAGAGGCTGCGATTCGTAGTCGAGCGATACGCCTCGGCTGCGAATTTGGCCCAGGTTCTCGCGCTGCTCCACAATCTCGGTCGGAGTCACGCTGATGGTCAGCGCGGTCACCGGGCGATTCACTTCCGTCCAGAAATAACTGGCGCGAACCACGGTGTTTCGAGTGGGCAGCGAAAATTGCAGGCCAGTTTCCCAACCGGTTGCGCGCTCAGAGAGCAGATTCGAATTTGGCAAAGTCAGCGTCTCACCTACCTGGCTTTGGCGATACAGCTCATTCATGGTTGGCGAACGAAAGGCACGATACACAGAGCCGGTGAGCGAAACGTATTGATCCATTCGCCGCACGATGCCGAGCCGTGGATTTGCCAGCGCTTCACTCCGATTAGGAATGGTTGATCTGGCGATGGGTCCGCTGCCCGTTTGCATAAACTGCACCGTATCCAGATTGAGGAAGTCGTCCCCTCGCACGGCGGCGGCCACGGTCCAGTTTTTTGTTTGCACCAGGCCTTCCACGTATTCGCCAATGTCACGCTGGCGTGCAGAGGTATCCGCGAGTCCATTCGGCAGGTCATTTTTGATGGGCGTTTCATCGTCCGCCGCGCGAACATCATCTCCGTCTACCCCGGCGATGAGCATCAGCCAGGGACGAAGCGCCTTGGTCCATTGAACGGATCCGCCGAACTGTTGCACGGCGACTTGCTGTTGGCGAGTGAGAAATTCGCTTTGCTGACCGGCGGTCGTCGCCGAAAATGTCTGCTGGTAATGTTCCTGGCTGCCGAATAACTGCCCGGAAAATGCGCCTGCATTTTCAGTCGTCCAATCGGTGCCACCGGTATATCTCCAAAGACGGGTGCGGTTGTATTGCAGCGGAGTGCCATTGCCACGCGCCTCATTCAGCACATTGCCGCGGAGGTAGGCGTCGCCTCGTTCGGCAAACGTGCGCCGGCCATCCAGCTCGCCATTTTGATAGTGGACATTCGCCGCAGTATCGACGGGGCCACGCACATCGGGAGCCACCTCAATATATCCGTCGGTCCGCAGCCAATCGGCAGCCGCCAGACCTGACCATGGCCCTCGCGCGGTGGTGCCGAGCACAGCAGCGTGAGGGGTATTCTCCCCGCCATAACCAGC
>DATJUD010000137.1:0-19196 GCA_035502695.1 Acidobacteriaceae bacterium | reverse complement strand
TCTGCCAGTTGGTGTCGCCCTCGCTCACCGTTGAATATTGTTTGCGAAACATCGTCGAGTCGATCGAGGTGGCGAGCACGCGCTGAACTTCCTGCTGCGACGGCCAGATATCCTTCAGGTAGACAGGATGACCTTGCTTGTCTTTGCCCAGCGCATCATGATCGAAGTCATGATCGATGCGTCCAGCCAGCGCATAGGCAACCACCAATGGCGGCGACATCAGATAATTCGCGCGCACATCGGAATTGATGCGGCCTTCAAAATTCCGATTGCCGCTAAGGACAGACACAGCTACCAAACCGTGGTCCTCAATCGCTTTGCCGACGTCGGACGGCAGCGGACCGGAGTTGCCGATACACGTGGTACAGCCGTAGCCAACAACGTTAAACCGCAGCTGATCGAGATACTGCGTCAAGCCCGCCTTGTCGTAATAATCTGCGACGACTCGCGATCCGGGTGCGAGAGAGCTCTTCACCCACGGTGGAACCTTCAACCCTTTTTCGACGGCTTTCTTCGCCAGCAATCCCGCCGCCAGCATCACCGAAGGATTGGATGTATTGGTGCAGCTGGTGATCGCTGCAATCACGATCGATCCGTTGTCGAGATACTTGTTCACATCGACGCCGAAACGCTCTTGAATCGACGCCGCATGACCCGGCTCCGGAGCACCTTTCGCGTTCGTGTTTCCATTCGCGGAGGGATGACCGCCCTCACCATCCCAACGCTGCACCTGCCGTTCGGAATTCACGCTGGCGCGGGGGCCCTTCAACGCAGGCAATTGTTTCTTGAAGCTTGACGCGGCATCGCTCAACTTCACTCGATCCTGCGGGCGTTTTGGTCCGGCTACGCTCGGCTCCACTGTGGCAAGATCGAGCGACAGGGTCGCAGAATATCTGGCCTCGGGTGCGTCTGGCGTATGGAACAATCCCTGTTCCTTGTAGTATGCCTCGACCAGCGCAATCTGCTCATGACTGCGGCCGGTCAGTGTTAGATAGCGCAGCGTTTCCGCATCTACAGGGAATATGCCGCAGGTGGCTCCATATTCCGGCGCCATGTTGCCTATGGTGGCACGATCGGCCAGGGAAAGCTCGCTGATCCCCGCCCCATAAAACTCCACGAATTTGCCGACAACACCGTGCTTGCGCAGCATCTCGGTCACGGTCAGCACCAAGTCCGTCGCCGTCGTTCCCTCGCGCAGCTTGCCGGATAACTTGAAGCCCACCACCTGTGGCACCAGCATGGATACTGGCTGGCCCAGCATGGCGGCTTCGGCTTCGATCCCGCCTACACCCCAACCCAGCACGCCAAGTCCGTTAATCATGGTCGTGTGAGAATCCGTGCCGACCAGCGTATCCGGGTAGGCCTGCACGACGCCTTTCGCGTTGGGCTGCGTAGTGAACACGACGCGCGCCAAGTATTCCAGGTTCACCTGATGGCAGATGCCCATGCCCGGCGGCACGGCCGAAAAATTGTGAAATGCCGTCTGTCCCCACTTCAGAAACGCATAGCGCTCCACATTGCGCTGATACTCCAGCAGTGAATTGATCTGATACGAATCGCCTGTCCCGTATTGGTCCACCTGCACTGAGTGATCGATCACCAATTCCGCCGGCTGGAGCGGGTTGATCTTTTCCGGATCGCCGCCCAGGAAGCGCATGGCATCGCGCATTGCCGCCAGATCGACGACCGCGGGAACACCCGTGAAGTCCTGCATTAGGACACGAGCCGGCATATAGGCAATTTCTCGTGACGGCTCGGCCTTTGCATCCCATTTCGCCAGGAATTCAATGTCCTCGGCGGTGACACTTTTTCCGTCCTCATGGCGCAGCAGATTTTCAAGCAGGATGCGCAGGGAGTAGGGCAGGCTTTCTAGCGACACACCATGTTTCGCGAGCGCACTGAGTTTGAAAATTTCATACGTATGGCTGCCGGATTTCAATTCGGACCGGCTATGAAAACTATTCATGATGAGGCTCCTCAAAAGGCGTGGCGGGCAGACGCAGGGCCATGCCCGACGGGTCAGGAACGTGTCGTAATGATTCTACGACCGGGTCGTAGCAAATGAGGAATAGCGCGGCCCTTACCCGCGGTCGGGTTTCCCGCGGTGCCAGCGTTTCAAGAAGATAACTTTGGGCACGAAAAACATAGGCTTCCGGCAGCCTGTCGCCGCCTGCCTCCATGCTACCGCCAGTGGGCGAGGAAAGAAAAGGACCGATGAAACGATCCTATTCAAACGTTATGGAACAGGTACTATCGTTTTTTCAACCCAGAACGTCCACGAGTAACGGTAGCTTCTCTTGAATTCTTGTCTGCCTATCACGGGTATGACACCCGGTTCTGACGCGTAAAATTTAAAAATTCCAGCAGGGACTGAGACCGGGAGTTCTGATCTTGGATTTATCGTGTAATGAGTGTCTCCGATCTTCAAGCTTAGATTGCTACCTGTTTTATTTAGTACGTTAATTCTTGGCGCACCATCCATCCCGGCGTACTCTTCTTGGAACGTCGCTGTCCGAAGTGGATGCTTAGTTAAGCTAATTGAGACGTCAGTCTCGTTGACCCAACCTTCTTTTCCCAATGGCACATCGATCACGTTATACCAGCCCCTGCGGGGCTCTCTGTTAACAAGCACTAACATTTCACGACGCGGAACCACCTTTATCAGAGCCGATTCTGAGTCGGGCGCACTCATCAACGAGACATTCGATGAAACCGGGACAGCCATATCAACTCCGAGATCCTTAAGGTCCCTTTTCTGAGCATGACTAACTTTGGCATGGCCAGAATTTGGCTGATCCGGAGAAGAGGCCCTGGGAGCAACCTCCACCTCGTCCGCTGAATACTGTGGAGGCGAACTAGAGTCCGTTTGCTGCAAACCATCTTGGGATCGGTCTGGCAGAACTACAGCCTCACCTGCAGACTTATTTTCTGAAGCCTGGCGTTCTGATTGCGCTAGGGACCGCACCACTTGGGTTGAGTGCTTGTCATGCACATAGAATAAAATCCAAGGTATTACTATTGCGCCCAAGAACAAATATGCCCATAGGTGTTTTAGGAGACTCGGCAATCTCCGTCGATAAAACGATTGCCGATAGCTCGCCATTCTCGGTTTGGCGCGAACTTGATTACGATCTCCAACTTCGACGGAAAACTCTGATGATCCAGGCCCGGAGTCCCGTCGAATTATTGGAATAGTATCGCCGCAGTTAGTACACTTCAGAGACTTGCCGACGTGCTGAACGTCGGAATGATAAATCCTTCCGCAACTGGGACAGCGAAGATCGATCATCTCTGCTCCTTGAAGAACCAGTGGGCAGAGTCAGGATACTCCGAGTCTCCAGGCCCCACTTGTATAGTTTGTTGCCTATCCTGCGTTTCCCACCGGCAGCGGCTTTACCTTGGTGCGCTCCTTCTGCGAAGTCTCCCACAGGTCGCGCTGCATCCGCAGATGCAGCCAGAAATCCGCCTCGGTGTCGAAAGTTGCCGCAAGCCGTAGCGCCATGTCCGCCGAGATTCCGGCGCGCCCGTTCAGCACGCGCGACAGTGTCGGACGCGTCACTCCAAGATGCCGAGCCACTTCTGTTACGGATCGGCCGGCCAGATAATTGCCGAGAATTTTTCCCGGATGGGCCGAATAGTGCATGCGCATAATGGGAACTCCCTTCCTTAGTGTTTAAAGTCTATTCCGGCAAAAAAGGACACTCTCCGCACCTTTTTCTACTTCGCTATCATCTGACAACCATGCCGCCAATTCATCCGCAAACACGTATCGGTCATGTCCATCTGAAGGTGGCGGACCTTGATCGTGCGCTCGCCTTTTATCGCGACGTACTCGGGTTCGCTGTCACGCAGCGAATCGGCGCCAGTGCGGCGTTTCTGGCGGCGGGTGGATATCACCATCATATCGGCTTGAACACTTGGGAAAGCCTGCGCGGGCAGGCGCCGGGGCCCGGCACGACAGGTCTCTATCACCTGGCAATTCTTTATCCCACTCGGGCTGAGCTTGCGGATGCCCTGCAACGACTGCTGCGCGCTGGTATCTCTCTGGACGGCGCCGCCGACCACGGCGTGAGCCACGCGCTCTACCTTCGCGACCCCGACGACAATGGGGTGGAACTGTATTGGGACCTGCCAGTGGAAGAATGGCCGCGAACTACAAACGGGGAGTTGGCGATGGTCACGCGCCCGCTCGATTTGCACGCATTACTGGCAGAGGTGGATGCGCCCGCGACTTCGTTGGGACCGGAAGATCTGGCGTGATCCCCTCTGCTTTGGCGACCGACCATCGACAGCTCGGAACAAATGGTACCGATGCGATACATCCGAGGCAACGGCGGCAACATCCTAACCTTCTGTACTCTGATGTCTATGCTCATTCGCCTTGTCGTGGTCACTGTTGCCGTCGCCACTTTGTCTGGACCGACAGCCCTGGCCCTCAACCTGGGAGCAACCTCCAGAACTCCCGTTCAGCAAGATGAAACACCGACAGCCGCAAACTCGGCTGGAACGAATTTGCCTGCGGCCGGCAGCAAAATCGTAGTGAAGAATGCGGACGACACCTTGAATCATTGGAGCACATGCGCCATGCCGGACTGTCATCCTGGAGGCAAAGGCGTTCCGGTTTCAACGAACCAGACCATCAACAATGCGAACCCGTCAGTCGATGGAGCTTCGATGATGCTGACGGAAACGATAGATTCGACAAAATTCTTCACCAACGTATTGTGGCCCTACAAGACTCGAGGCTGCGATAGCTGCACGCAAATGCACACGGATTTCTGGGCATACCCGGTCAGTTCCTCACACGTGGGTACGCTGGAGTACGACGCGTTCGTGTTCGATGGCACACGTCAACTCGACATCATGTGGGGCGTGCAGTGGAACCAGCGCGAAGGAAAATGGCAGATATGGAACCAGGCGACGAGCCGCTGGATCGACACGGATGTGACAACCGGGCCTAAGTTCGGCGCCTGGAATCATCTGCAGTTCGCGGATCACCGCGTGATTGGAGACACTTCCTGCGGCGGGACCGAATGCCTCTACTACGACTCGATGACGCTGAATGGAACTACCTACGATTGGAATTTGTCGCAGCCCGCCGGACCGATCCATCCCGGTTGGCATTCTGTCAGCGGTTTTCAGTTCCAACTGGATGCGTCTCCTGTGACAAGTGGCACCGCTACTGTAACCGAATACATCGACGAAGCGAATATGTGGGCCAATTAGCCGTCTTGTTCGCTGCTTCTGGATTTTTTCGCAGTTGCGCACGCTTCTCACTCATAGGTCACTGTGACCCAGGATTTTTCTCGCATCGATCGATAGCCTGCATCGAGAATGCAATTCACGATAAAGCCATCTTCATAGGTCTCGCGCGGCTGGCGTCCATCACGTACACACTCGACAAAATGCTTCATTTCCGCCTGATACCCGTACGTGAACGCTTCCTCGGGCAATGGTCGCGTCCAACCATAGTCGATCTCCGCCTTCTCGACCACATATCCGGCAGACTTCGTCGTGAAGCTTGAAATCGGCGTCATCCGCGTCACATCCGTGAAAATCGATCCTTCCGTTCCATGCACTTCATTGCGCAGGTCGAGGCCGCCTTTTGCTGTCCAGGACAACTCGCAATGCGCAATGCCGCCGCTGGCAAATTTCAACAGCAACAGCGCATTGTCTTCTCCCATGGTTTTGTCGCCATGCACCAAAGTGGCGCCCCAGGCCATCACCTCTGTGACCACGTCTTGCTTACCAAAGAAGTAGCGTGCCGCCTCGATGCAGTGACAGCCTAGATCGTGCATAGCTCCGCCGCCGGTCAATTCCACATTCCAGAAATGTGCACTGTGCGGGCCACTATGAGCTTCTCGAGAACGCACCCACAGCACTTTGCCTAGCGCACCGCTTGCAATTATTTGCTGTGCTTTCACAACCGCCGGAGCAAATACCTCCGTCTCAGCATAGCCATGCAGCGCACCGGAAGCCTCCGCCGCGTCGCGCAACTGGCCTGCCTCCTGGCCGTTTCGAGCCAGAGGCTTGGTGCAGACCTGGTTTCGCCGCGCATCGGCCAGCTTCAGCCCGGTTTGCAGATGCTCTTCATTCGGCAGTGCGATGATGTAGAGGTCCAGATTGTCGCGAGCAATCAGCGCGTCCATGTCTGTGGAGCTTTCGGGAATGGCCCATTTGCGTGCAAAGGCCTCGGCGTGTGCCGCGCTTCGAGAGTAATTGACCACCACTTCCTGATGCGGTACGTCCGCCAGACCTTGCATATAAAAATCCGCCACAAACCCTGAGCCCAGCATTGCGATGCGAACAGGTTTCATCTCGCGACTCCCCATCCCTGTATATCCAGTTCATCCATCGACTGCAAACTACATGCGCACGTCCGCAGCGCTTGGTTCGCACAGTTTCCCTGACGCGACTGACTAGAGCCGAGTCAATGTTTGCGGATCGAGCGTTCCGGAAAAATATTTCTTTAAAGCCTCGAGAAAAACCTGGTTATCTTCAGCCGCTCGCGCGAACAATGTCATTGAAGAATGAAATTTCAGGTTGTCTGGATAGCCAAAGATCTGTTCTACCGATTTGTTGTCGAGCTGCAGAATAAGCCCGGCGCATTCTCGCAGCCGCAGCCCCAGCACCGGATGCGCCGCATACGCAGCCGCTTCTTCGCGATTTGCAATCGCAAAATATTGCGCGGTTTCGCTCGTGCCCAGGCCACGGATTTGCGGAAAAATGAACCACATCCAGTGGCCGGTTTTTTGGCCGCGCTGCAGCTCCACGCAGACATTTTCGTAAACAAGCTCCTGCGCCTCGATAAATCGCCGCAAATTATAAGGGTCATCCATAGCCATTCGTTTGGGAGTCTTACCTTACCCGTGTCAGCGCGGCACACCCTGCTCCAGACTGATACCCTGTTTTTATACCAAGGAGCGAATGCACGCATGAAGGTTCTCGTGATCGGCGGCGGCGGCCGTGAACACGCGCTGGTCTGGGCCATTGCCCGATCGCCTCGCGTGAAGGAAGTGATCTGCGCGCCCGGTAATGGCGGAATCGCTGCGCTTGCTCGTTGTGTTCCGGTAAATCAGAAAGACCTTGATGACCTGCTTCGCGTGGTCGTCGCGGAACAACCCGACCTCACCGTCGTCGGGCCAGAAGTTCCATTGAGCCTGGGCCTGGTGGATGAACTGTCTCGGCGTGGCATGCGGGTGTTTGGTCCCACACAGCGCGCCGCGATGCTGGAAACCAGCAAGGTGTTCGCGAAAGAGTTCATGCAGCGCCATCACCTACCGACCGCACACTACGCAGTTTGCAGCTCCGCCGAGGAACTTCCTGACGCACTGGCACATTTTCACGCGCCGATTGTTGTGAAGGCGGATGGGTTGGCGGCCGGCAAGGGCGTCGTCATTTGCGAGTCGAAACAGGAAGCAGAAGCGGTTGCGAAACAGATGTTGACCGGCCAGTTATTGGGCGATGCGCAGCATCAAGTCATACTTGAAGAATTTCTTACAGGCGATGAAATATCATGGCTTGTGCTTGCCGACGGAACGCATATTTTGCCTTTGGTCGCGGCTCAAGATCACAAACGAATTGGCGAAGGCGACACTGGTCTGAACACCGGCGGCATGGGCGCCTATTCAACCGACACGCTGCTGGTGCCGGAGATGCGCGACTGGCTCGTGTACCACATTGCCCAGCCAGTCATTGACGGCATGGCTGCGGAAGGCGCGCCATTTCGTGGCGTTCTCTATTGCGGACTGATGATGACGGCCCGCGGTCCCATGCTGCTGGAATTCAACACGCGGTTTGGAGATCCTGAGACCGAAGCGATTCTTCCTCGCCTGTTCGACGGTGAATTGTTGAAGGCGATGGAGGCAGCGGTCGACGAGAATCTGGATCAAGTTCAGCTGCAGTGGCGCAGCGAACCCGCCGTCACTGTGATTGCGGCGTCCGCGGGTTATCCGGGAGCCGTGCAAACGGGCCACACCATCACCGGATTGGATGAGGCTACGGCGACCGAAGGTGTCACCGTGTTTCATGCTGGCACCACTTTGCGTGACGGAAATATTGTCACGGCAGGCGGTCGCGTTCTTGCTGTGACTGCTGTGGCAGATACGTTGCAATCGGCCTGCGATCGGGCGTACGAGGCCTTGCGGAAAATTCACTTTGACGGAATCTACTATCGGCGCGACATTGCTCATCGTGCCCTGAAGAGGGCGAAGGAGAAAGTATGACAACTGCAGCGATCACGCTGGAAGAGTTGCTGGCGGACAACGAAGCCGCCACGAAAAAATGGCAGGTGTGGTTCGCAGCAAATCCCGCCGCACTTGATGTTCCCTGCTCGATTTATAACAGTGGCACTGTGCGTGGATTGCTGAAACATATTTTTGCGGTGGAGCTGCGCCATTCCCAACGGCTTCTCGGTGAAGAAGTGACGTCCTACGACGCAATCCCCGTCGGCTCGTTGGACGATTTAATGGCCGTCCATGCGCAGGCGATCCAGAATCTTCGCAAATTTCTTTCAACTACTACCGATGCCGCGCTGCTCGAAGTGATCGCGCTACAAACCGTTTCCGCGGGAACCCTGCATGCCTCGCGGCGCAAGCTATTCGCCACATTCCGCTTCATTCCATACGCCACTGGGCACAACTTACCAGCCTGCTGCGCGAAGCCGGTTACAAGACCGAATGGCCAAAGGATTTTCTACTTTCTGACGCGATGGAGTAGCCGGAAATCGCGGCGAGTCCCACGACGACGCCTCCGAGCCAAGCAGATCGCAGAACTTCCGCTTGTGCATCATCAGTGCGAGAAAGCGAGTAGATTGAAGGCATGACGGAACATAAGTTCACACTTGCCGAAATCATGTTACTTGCTGGAACCCGCGTCGCGTTGGGCGTGGGGCTGGGACTTCTTTTGTCTGAGCGGCTCGACAACGATCAGCGGAAGGCGGCTGGGTGGGCCTTCGTGTTTGTAGGGGCCATCACCACCATTCCGCTAGCGATGGACGTGATTGGGAAACGCAATGCGGACGCGGCTGCATAGGACGGACTAGAAACATTTCTGCCTTTTCCGCAACCGCTCCCGTAGCTGCATGTCCGGTGAAGCCGGATAAGAAGTTCAATAAGTGAAGATTTTTTTCGAGGCGATGAAGTTGGAAGTTCGCGCCGCGCAATCACACATTCATGCTGAAGTGATGAGCATTCATAATCATGCCGTGCTTCAGGTAGAAGCGATGCGCATCGAAGCGCTGGTGTCCCGAGTCAAGATGCAGTTGTTCGCAGCACTGACGCCTTGCTTCCTCCACTAACCAATCGAAAACCATTCCTGCATATCCGCTGGAACGATGCGACGGCAACGTGACCAGGTCATCGACATAGAGAAAACGCGCCTTCGAAAGCTGATGCAGTATGCGGAACCCGGCAGCGGCCACGGCATTTGGCTCTCCCGGCAGAAATGCTGCCGCCACGCGATAGCCCTCCGGGCGCTGGCGATGGTTCACCCAATCCGTGAAGCTCTCGGCCGTCGCCATCACCGGTCGTCCCTCGCGCAGCACGCAAAACGCCGCATAGGTTCGTGCCGTATCCTGCGCAGCCACCTCTCTCACCTCTGCTTTGGGCGAGTCCTTAGCCATCCAGTTTCCTTGTGACCAGTTCATTCAGCAACGTGGGATTGGCCTGCCCTTTCGACAGCTTCATCACCTGGCCCACGAAAAATGCTGACACCGTCTTTTTGCCGCCGCGGTATTGTTCCACCTGCTTAGGATTCGCAGCGATCACTTCGTCGATCATCTTCTCCAGTGCGCCAGAATCGCTGATCTGCTGCGGCTTTTCGCGTTCATAGACAACAGCAAAATCTTCGCCGGTTTCGAAGCATCGGTCGAAGAGCTGTTTCAACATCTTGCTGGAAAGCGCGCCGCTCTCCGCCAGATCTGCGGCTTGAGCAATCCCCTGCATGGAGATTGGCGATTGTGCCAGTTCCAGGCCCGCTGCTTTTAGCCGCCCGAGCAGTTCACCCTGCACCAGGTTGGCCACGCGCTTCGGGCTTTTGGCAGCCCTGGCCGCTTGCTCAAACTGGTCGGCAAAGGCGCGGCTGCTGGTCAGCACCTGCGCGTCCTGTGCCGTGATTTCGTACTCCGCAATCATGCGTTCGCGGCGCGCTTCGGGCAGTTCGGGCATGGTGGCGCGAATTTCTTCTTGCCAGGCTTCGCTAACCACAAGCGGCGGCAGGTCCGGATCAGGAAAATAGCGGTAGTCGTGCGCCTGCTCCTTCGAGCGCATCGAGTAGGTGCGTCCTTCGGCTGAGTTATAGAGGCGCGACTCCTGCACCACGCGGCCGCCTCCCTCGATCACTTCAATCTGCCGCTCGATTTCATATTCCAGCGCGGCGCGGACGAAGCGAAAGCTGTTTACATTTTTTACTTCTGCCTTGGTACCAAATTTCTGCGCACCTTTCAGCCGCACGCTGACGTTGGCATCACAGCGCAGCGAACCCTCCTCCATATTGCAATCGCTCACCGCTGTGTACAGCAGAATCTCCTTGATGCGCGTCAGATATTCGTACGCCTCCTCGGCAGAGCGAATGTCGGGCTCGCTGACAATTTCCACCAGCGGCGTGCCGCACCGGTTCAGATCAATATAGGTACGCTCGCGCGAGTCGTGGAAACCCTCGTGCATGCTCTTGCCGGCGTCCTCTTCCATGTGCAGCCGCGTGATACCAATGCGCTTGGTCCCGCCTGCCGATGCGGGCACATCAATCCATCCGTGCTCCCCCAGAGGCTTGTCGAACTGAGAAATCTGATAGCCCTTGGGAAGGTCGGGATAAAAATAATTCTTGCGCGCAAAAACGGAAGTTTCGTTGATCTGGCAATGCAGCGCCATCGCAGCCAGCGTAGCAAATTCCACCGCATGCCGGTTCAACACGGGCAGCGCGCCCGGTAATCCCAGGCAAACCGGACAAACCTGAGTGTTAGGCGCGGATCCGAAGCGGCTTGAGCAGCCGCAAAATGCTTTCGTTTCCGTCAGCAATTGGACGTGCACTTCCAGGCCGATGACCGGCTCATATTTCGCAAGAACTTCAGAAGAAAGCGTCGAGGTGGCTGGCATGACAGATTCAATTTTAGCAAGCGCGCCAAAAGGATTTCGTCTTCAGATCCGATCCTGCGTGGCTTGCTTCATTGCCTTGACCTATCAGCCGAGAGATATGAATTCATCTACAGTGAGATTTCTGCCCACAGCCACGCGGTAATGGCTTCGTTAATGTTCTCGATGGCCTCTTTTTCGTCTTTCCCTTGAGAAACGCAGCCGGACAATGCTGGACATTCCGCCATAACCTAGCCATGCTCCGCCTCTTTCAACGAAACATGAAAAATCACAGGAAGGTCCTCAAGAACGATTCTATTAAGCGCCAGTGTTCTAGCGGCGCGAGACGATGAACAGGTGGTCGGCCTCGATAAGTCGCTTGGCCTGTCCGCGTGCATGGTTTGACCACGGTCCGCTCGGATCCAGTCGGCTATAAGTCATCCAATGCGGCAGCGCGCGACGATGTTCCCCGATGCGCTCATACGCGAGCGCCAGATTGTAATGAGCATCCGCGTACTTTGGAATTATTCGGATGGCGGCTTTGTAGGCATCAATCGCTTCGGTCAGACGCTGCAGCTCATCCAGCGCATTGCCCAGATCGAAAAACGCCAGCGCATAGTTTGGATCCGCCTCGGTGGCTCGGCGATAGACCTGCTCCGCCTGCAGATATTGCCGCTGGTTGTAAAAAATTGTTCCCAGATTAATCAGGGCAGCCGCGTGACCGGGATGCAGTTCAATCGCGCGCTGATAGAGTTCGATTACCTGACCAAGCAAGCCCTGCTCATCTTCCATCCGAACCGCTTCATAAAAAAGCTCCGCGGCTTGCGATTCACGGAACCGCTGGTGCGCGACTGCTCCTACCACGGTACAAACGCGCTCGGGACTCCGTCCCTCGAAATCGAAGACCAGCTGCCTCGACAGCGGATCAACAATCGCGCCCTCATGACGGAAGACGACTCGGCTGCCGCCATATACCACGCCAGCTTCCAGCAGAGGATTGCTCATTCCAGAAACGCGCTGCATGGCCGCGACGGACGCAGAAATGCGTGAGCTCTTAATCCGCTGCTGGGATAGAAGGCGAAGTTTCCTCAGTTGGGAAAGCTGCTGAAAGGTGTAGTTTTCGAGAGAGTCGACTAGCCCAGCCCGCTCCCAACCTTGTAGCTGGCGCGCGGACACTTGCAGGATTCGCAATACATCTTGACGGTTGTATCGGGTCACAGATAAGTGCTCGCAGGTACCGTCTCTCGTCACGATTATGCAGTGTTTTGGCGGTGATCGCAAGAACATTTGATAAATTTCCTAGGAAAACAGGTACCAAATTCTCGTGGACTGCGAGCAAATATTTTCTTGCGCTGCATCAGTCCCATTGAATCTGCGCCTGTCAACGTCGGTACATTTCTTCGCAACAATTATCGCTCGCATACATCGATGTCCTCTCCAACTGCCGTCGCCGGTTTGAGAGGGGATATTTTCAATGCATCGGTTGGCAGACAGGGCACCAGAAGGTGATTCGTGCGCCCAGGCCTTGCTTGCACATCTCAATCGAAGTGCCGCAGCGGCGACAGGGTTCCCCGCGGCGCCCGTATACCCACGAACGCGCCGACGGATTGGAAGTATAGGTTGTGCGCCGCAAACCAGCGTAGGTTGAAATTTCTCCACTCGCGTCTTCCGCAACGTTGAGCGAGAGAAATTTTCTGGCAGTAAAAACCAATTGCTCAAGTTGGCTTGAATCAAGCGTTCTGACTGCACGGAACGGGTTCACTCGACAGATAAAACAGATTTCAGACTTATAAACGTTGCCGATTCCCGCCATCACTCGTTGATTGAGCAAGACCTCTGCAATTTGCTCATCAGCATACTCCGGCATTCCGTCGATCGCTGCCGCGATATCAAAGTCTTGCTTTAACAAATCTTGCGTTAATGCAGGAATCACGGTCTTTCGCAGCAGCGAAGCAGCCGAGTGAAATTCAGCAACAGGAACAGCGAATCCCACTGCACTCCAATCCGCATTGTCAATGACAATGCGCATATCCCGGCGTGGACGCCGCCATCGCTCGCCTGCTCGATAGAGATGCCATGAGCCGTTCATCCGCATGTGCGTCACCAAGATCAGATCGCCGGAGAAATAGATCAGCAGCCATTTGCCTCGCGCTTCGACCCGCTCGACCGTACGCCCGAAAATTTTTTGGTCGTCATCGACGCTGGCCAGGTGAGCATAGGCTGTCTCAAATCGCGTGACAATTTTCCCCGCCAGCGCACGGTGCAACGCCCTTGCCGAGCGAAATATCGTATCGCCCTCGGGCACCTCTATTGCACCTCGCGCGACGCGGCAGATCCCACCGGTTCATGAGCCATTGGAGGCAGCAGCGCGCGGCGCAGATGGAAGCCCATCGGCGAGGCGTAGAAGCCAGCGTCCAACAAAAAACGCGAGAGGAAATGTTCCGCAATCGGAACATCATTCACAGTCGTCAGCAGCAATCCTGCAGGGCGTCCCGAATTCGGCGTTTGCAAATCCTGCCGCCCAATCTCGGCCAAAAAATTCGCCAGGTCGCGAGCCACTTGGCTCCGATCGGGCTCCTCGGAGGGAATGAAGACAATCAAGTTCGGATTATTTCGGCGCATGTAGGCGACCAGACCGCCATTTCGTAATATGACGCGCGCACCCACAGCCCGCGCCAGTATTCGAGTGTTCCCTTCTCTCGCAAGCTCTGCATCTTCCGCCTCCTGGTTTGAAGCGGCAATCTCTCCAACCATTGAACTCGAAGGCCATCGCAAAACGGACCCGTAAAGGTTTGCCGGATCCGTCGCAGCCATGCAAAGTATTTCAGGTTTTTCTGGAGCACGATCCGTACGCAATGAACGCAGTAGATCGACCGCAGAAGGCAACGCAAACTGTGCCCCGCCTAATCCAGCGACAAAATATCCTCGCCGCACGCGACCGGATTCTTCAAGCGCCTTCAGCACGTCATACACCGTGCTGAAGCCGCCGACAATATTTTCCAGACCCATCGTCTCGCGGGTCACAATGCCATGCCGTTTCAGCAACTGCAACGCAACAGCGTGGCTTCGAATTGTCGGCGAGATCGGATCTGAGTCGGCGGAATCGACCAGAGTCCATCGACCTTGCGCACTCGGCGCTAAGATACGGCGCGAGCGAAAATTGGACTGCACATGCTGCCGGGAGGAAGTCCGCGTGCTCGCTCGTCGCGCCATGTACGCCCGCAGCGCATGAAACGTGTCATTCGTGACCCGTCCAGCCCACACCAGGCCCCATAACGCATCGATGGTCTCGCCGGGAAATCCTCCGCCGACAGCTTCGTGCAACGCACCGAAAAACATAGCCCCGCGCGTCTCCAATAATTCGAGAATTTGTTTTTGCTTTTCGCCCAGAGGATTGTCCGAAGAATCGGTCAGCGGCTTCGCGACTGCGGGCGCGTGCAGCTCCGTGATTTTGTCGGCCAGATACAGAGCGATGCGCCCGTCGGTTTCGCCAATCGGTTCGATGCCGCACCACACCACTTCACCGGCAGCAATCAAAGTATCCAGATCGCTGGCTTGATATCCCGTGATGCGAGCCGGCAATATTTCTCGTTCAATCACGGAAGCAGGCAATGGAGCGCCTTGCAATTGATCAATCACATCCAGGATCGCGTCGAGTCCGCGCCGTCGATGAAGACATCCGTGCCAGTGCGTTGCCATGCGCGCCATCATTTGCTGTTCGACGGGTTCCACTTGCTTACGCAACCGCGCAAGAGACTTGCGCCGGATCGTCCGCAACACTTCGGCATCGCACCATTCGCGATGGATTCCACCGGGGCGAAAATTGCCTTCCACCAGGCGCCCCGAATGCACCAAAGCGCGCAACAAGCTTTGCACGGTTTGCGGATTCCATCCAAAGCGCGCCGCCGCCTCGTCAGCGGTAAACGGTCCATGGGTGCGCGCATAGCGCTTGAGAATTTCCAACTGCGGCTCAACTACCGGCTCAAGAAATGCTTTGGGAACTCCCGGCGGCAATGGAATCCCAAGAGCATCACGGAACTTGGCGGCATCCTCGATGGCGATCAGACGTTTTTCGCCGAGCATTTGAATTTCAAGCGCCCGCCGTGCCCGAGTCAACCTCGACACCGCAGCATCCAGACCTATGCCAATAGTCCTGCGCGCGAGTTCAGCGCGACTGAGATCTCCCAATCGCAGCAGCAAATCGTGCACGCCGTCCACGCTCTTGGCACGATAATTTTCGACGAGCGCCTGCAGTTGCTCCTCTACTTCTTCAATCGCCGCAGCATCCAACAATTCGCGCAAGTCGGCGTCACCCATCAGGTCGCGCAATTGATCCTGATCGATAGTCAGGGCCTGCGCTCGTCGTTCCGCCAGCGGAGCGTCGCCATCGTAAATAAAGTTGGCCGCATAGCCGAACAACAGCGACGCCGCGAACGGCGACGGTGTGCGCGTATCCGCAACGTGAACACGAATGCTGCGGCTCGCGATGCCGCGCAGCACCTCTAAAAATGCAGGCATGTCGAACACATCCCGCAGTGTCTCCCGGTAGGCCTCCAGCAGCATCGGGAACGATGCATATCGCGACGCGACGGCCGACAAATCGTAGGCGCGTTTGCGTTGCTGCCACAGCGGAGCACGTCCCTGAGCACGGCGCAGGGGCAACAGCAGCGCTCGCGCCGCGCTCTCACGAAACTTTGCCGCAAACAATGCCGTTGATCCCAGCTGCCGCAACACCAGGTCCGTGGCTTCCACGGGATCAAGCATCAATGCTTCAACATCTGGGGGCTCAACAGTCTCCGGGAAACGCAGTACAAATCCGTCATCGGTCCAGAGCGTCTCAATATCGACATGGCCCGCAGCATGCAGTCGTCCGCTCACTGCCATGGCCCAGGGTGCATGGATGCGGCTTCCAAACGGCGTGAGCACGCACACACGCCAATCGCCCAATTCGTCTCGGCATCGTTCGATCACAATGGTGCGATCATCGGGAACTTCGGTGGTCGCGATTTCCTGATCGACTAAAAACCGCATCAGGTTGTCCGCAGCCTGCGGATCCAGATCGTGTTCCCGCATCAGGCGACTGACAGCAGCATTGCATTCCATGCCGCGCAACTCGCGGACCATAGCCCCGATACGACGACCGAATTCCAGCGGCCTTCCCGGGCCCTCCCCATGCCAGAAAGGCATTTTCCCCGGTTCGCCGGGCGCGGGAGAAACAAGCACGCGGTCATGCGTAATCTCATCAATCCGCCATGTGGTTGCGCCTAAAACAAAGGTGTCACCTCCGTGGCTTTCAAACACCATCTCTTCATCCAACTCACCGACGCGCATCGGTTTGTCTTTGGAGCTGGAAAGAAATACGCCATACAAGCCGCGATCTGGAATCGTGCCGCCATTCAAAATCGCCAGACTCTTCGCGCCCTGGCGCGGCGTCAACGTATTCCGCACACGATCCCATGTAATGCGAGGACGCAATTCCGCAAACTCATCCGACGGATAGCGCCCGGAAAGCATGTCAAGAACGCCATCGAATGCTGCCCGACTCAGCGTGGCAAACGGTGCGGAGCTTGCGATCAATCTGTGTAACGCATCGTAGTCGACCGGGATGTTCTCTGAGTCTTCAGCCGGATCCGCGGTGGATGAGGCGCGTGAACTGATCTTCTTTCCACCTGGTTTGGCGGCACGCGGCTTTTCCGGTGGCTCTGCCACAATGGCGACGATCTGTTGCGCCAGTACGTCCAGAGGATTGCGCAGATACCGAGTCGACTCGACCAGGCTCTCATGCATGGCTCGGGTTGCGGCAGCGCACGCGATCAGATCCGCTCGAAATTTTGGAAAGATAATTCCATCGCTCACGGCTCCCACATGGTGTCCGGCTCGACCAATGCGCTGCATTCCGCTTGCGACCGAAGGCGGCGCTTCAATCTGAATCACCAAGTCGACCGCTCCCATATCAATGCCCAATTCCAATGAGGAAGTCGCAACCAGCGCACGAATGCGTCCTGCTTTCAGCAGCTCCTCGATCTCCGATCGCTGCGCCGCAGCCAGAGAACCATGGTGGGCCCGTGCGATCGATTCCTGCGCCAAATCATTCAACGCACCAGCCAATCGCTCGGCTACGCGACGACTGTTCACAAAGATGAGTGTGGATTGTTTTTCGCGAATCAGCTCCAGCAATCGCGGATGAATCGCAGTCCAAATAGAAGTGCGCTTCGGCCCTTGCGATGCGGGTCCGCTGGGCAATTCTTCCGGCTGACCTAAGCGCGCCATGTCCTCGACTGGAACTTCAATGCGAAGATCCAGCCGCTTCGGTTCACTCGCGTTGATGATGGTGACCGGTCGAAACTGTGGTGTGCCCGGATTCAAAATGCGAGGAGGATTGGCCAGCCACTCCGGCTCAAGCGCGTCGAGCGCTTCCACATTTTCGCTGACCAAATCTAGCTTTAGCTCCGGCGCGGCAACTCGGCCCGACACCTGTGTCGCAACCTCCACGCCTCCGAGAAATTGCGCCACTTCCTCCAACGGTCGCTGCGTCGCCGATAATCCAATGCGTTGAATCGGGCGTCCCACTAACGCCTGCAAACGCTCCAGCGATACGGCGAGATGCGCGCCTCTCTTCGTCGGTACCAAAGCATGAATTTCATCGACAATCACAGTCTCGACGGAACGCAGCGAGGCCGTCGCGTCGCTGGTCAACAATAGATACAGCGATTCTGGCGTGGTGATTAAAATTTCCGCGGGATCGCGTCGAAACCGCGCTCGTTCGGTCTGCGAAGTATCTCCCGTGCGCACGCTGATTCGCGGTTCGCGCACCGGCACTCCGGCTCTTTCGGCCATCTGCTTGATGCCCGCCAGCGGCGAACGCAGGTTGCGCTCCACATCGACAGCCAGCGCCTTCAGCGGACTGATGTAGATCACGCGACATCCGTGCGTGTCCGCGGGCGCGGGTTGCAGCATCAGTTTGTCGATGCACCACAAGAACGCAGTCAGCGTTTTGCCTGTTCCTGTCGGCGCCAGGATCAGCGTCGAATCGCCCTTCGCAATCGCCGGCCATCCCAGCCGTTGCGGCATCGTCGGACGCTCAAAAACGGCTCGCAACCACGCTGCGGTCACGGGATGAAACAACGAAAGCGGATCGAAGGAATCCTCCGCTGAATCCTCGGCAGCGGGGCGCGTCAATTTCGATTCCTCGGGCGCAGGTTTGCCTCGCTCGGGCTTTTTCTTGCTTCGTGCTGGAGTGGCTGCTTTCGATTTCGCCACAGATTGAATCCCCACTAACTCTCAGAATATCGTGTGGCAGTCCTGCGCATCCGCAAAGGATTGGATGCGCGCATCGTCCTTTTCATGTGACGAGAATCTCGTACACTGCGAGATCAGGAGCCTCGAAATGAATTCCACCAGCGAACCGGACTTGGTTACCGATCCCACGCTTGCCGACATCCTCGCGCAGCTGATTCGCCGAGAGCCGATCTTTCATCGTCCCGAGTTTGGTACGACGCGCGCCGACTTCGAAAACATGACAACACTGGATTATTGGGAAGTAGGAGCCTCGGGGCGTCGATACAGCAGGAACTACGTCCTGGACATGCTGGAGGAGCGCTTCCAAACGGATCAAACCGGCGAGATCTGGGAGACGAGCGACTTCTACTGCAAACGATTGGGCGTCGACACTTATCTGATGACCTACACCTTATTGCAGCACAAAACACGCAAAACGCGCCGATCCACAATTTGGCGCCAAACAACCGACGGCTGGAAGATTGTCTACCATCAGGGAACCATCGTCCAGGACGTGTAAAGAACTCCCCAAGGCACCAGACTCGCGACGCAGCGTATTAGTACCCGGCCAACTCCACCATCGCCTTGCGGATGTCTTCCGGCTGCGGCAAAATTACGTCTTCCAATGTTGGTTGATATGCAACGAATACGTCCTTTGCCGCGATGCGACGCACCGGCGCATCCAGATCGTCGAACAGCTCATCGGCAATGCGGGCGGCAATCTCCGCTCCGTATCCCCAGCTGCGCATGTCCTCATATGCAACCAGCGCGCGGCTCGTCTTACGGACCGAAGTTGCAATCGCGTCCCAATCGTACGGACTCAGCGAACGCAGATCGATCAATTCCACG
>DATJUD010000136.1:0-6756 GCA_035502695.1 Acidobacteriaceae bacterium | reverse complement strand
AGAGTGCCTATGAGAGCGAGTATGTGCCTTCAGTGCTAAGCGCACTGAGCAATCAGGGAGGCGTATCGAGCTACATTCTGAATGGCGCACCCATGCTGATGCAGATGCCCGGCGTCGCGTGGGCCGCAGTGGGGGAGGCTTATCTCGAAGGGAATGCCGCGATGTATCTCGAGAACCCTACCGGCAACTGGATGGGACATTACATCGTGAGCAAAATTTCCCCTCCGATCGAAGGAAATGGGCCTGCAGTGGACGCGAGTCTTCCCCACGACAGCGCATGGCGCGTGATCCTGCTCGCAAATTCACCTGGTGAGCTGGTCGAATCGAATATCTTTACGGATCTCAACCCTCCCAACCGTGTGGCCGACACAAGCTGGATTCATCCCGGGAAGGCTTCGTGGAACTGGTGGGATGGTGATCTGGGCCCCGACGGCAAGTCCGCGTACACGACGGAAAACATGGAATACTATATCGATTTTGCCGCCAAGTCCGGATTTCCGTACATGATGCTCGATGCAGGCTGGTCAGGCAGCGACATTACAAAGATGCGCGGCAACGTCGATGTGCCGGAACTGGTGCGCTACGCCGCGAAAAAGAATGTCAAAGTCTGGATCTGGCTGTACTCGAAATCGGTCGCCGCGCAGATGCAAGAGGCGTTTCCACTCTATGAGAAGTGGGGTGTCGCTGGCGTGAAGATCGATTTCGTCCTTCGCAACGATCAGGAAGGAATCAAGTGGTACTACGACGTGGCGAAGCTCGCCGCCGAGCATCATCTCATGGTGGATTTTCACGGCGCTACGCAGCCCTGGGGGATCCAAAGAACCTATCCGAATGTGCTGGATTACGAGGCGGTGCTTGGCCTGGAGAACAACAAGGCAGGGCGCCGCGATGGCCCCATTAATCGCACGACCTTTCCCTTTACCCGCATGCTGAGCGGGCCGATGGACTATACGCCGGGAGGATTCGACAACGTAACGCCAGAGGATTTTGTCGCGCGCGATAAGAGTCCAATGGTGATGGGCACGCGCGCGCAACAGTTAGCCCTGTACGTTGTGTTCGAAGAACCGCTGGCAATGGTGTCCGATGCGCCCTCAGTGTATTCCAACCAGCCGAGCTTCCAGTTCATCAAAGATGTTCCGACCACATGGGATGCAACCCGTGTGCTCAATGGCGAACCGGGTATGTTTGTGACGATTGCACGGCATCACGGCGACGAGTGGTACCTGGGAAGCCTGACCAACTGGACGGCGCGTGATCTGCATATTCCTTTAAGTTTTCTCGGCAGGGAAAGCTACAAAGCAGAAATTTACGAAGACGCTGCCGATGCCGACCAGAATCCCAAGCATGTCACGATTCGCCAGCAGGCGGTGCGAGGCAGCGACACACTCACGTTACATCTGGCCAGTGGCGGCGGCTGCGCCATCCGCTTTGTACCGAAAAGATAACGGCAGGTCTAACTCGCAGCTGTCCATGGCGGATCAGTGAGGCGATTGAGGAAAAGCGGAAGGTTGCTGCGCAGAATAATGTGCGGGGCGAGGCGATGGATCTTCACAGGCTTGTCTTTCTCCATCAGGTGACCGAGCAGTGTTTCGAAAGCCATCTTGCCCTGTGCCTGTGGGCGCTGATAAAGAGTTGCCAGCAGTTTGCCTGACTCGAGGAGCGGCACGAGCTCGTGAAAGAGGTCGGTCGTAACTACCTGCACCCGCCCGAGCAGCTTCTGTTCTTCGAGTGCGCGCAGCACGGGAAGGCTGTTGGCGGTGCTGATGTAGATTGCATCGGGGCGCGTCCTGCTCTTGAGTAGCGTAATCGTTTGCCGGTAAGCATCTTCCGGACTTTCATGAGATTCCATCACCGGAAGAAGGGTGAGATGCGGAGCATAGAGCGCCAGACTGGCGGCAAACCCGCGCAGCTTCTCCGCGTGGTCGAAGGTCGCAAGCTCGCCGGTAATTGTGGCGACACGCGATGGAGCCTGGAGCTTATGCGAGATCAACTCTGCCGCAAGCGCACCGCTGGTATATGCATCAACCGCGACAGAGGCGATGCGACCACTGTCTGGTGCGTCACTGGCCACGCAAAACATCGGCGTGCCCTCGCCGACGATTCGGCGGATCACGGGGGCGAGCTCGCGCGGACGGCCCGGAGTAAACAGGATGCCATCGTAGTGTTTTGTCGCCGCGCTTTCCAGCGCGGCCAGATCGCCCGAACCGAGGCGCGGATAGTCAACGAAGTCCAAGGTGATCTGCATGCCTACCGTTTCCTCGGCAGCGGCGCGAATGCCACCTCGGAGCGGATCGAAAAAAGCAGCGATCTCTCGGGGAAGTACGGCGGCGATTCGAAGCTTGCGGTTGAGCTTGAGCGAGCGTGCCGCGATATTCGGCTTGTAGCCAAGCTGCTCCGCCATACGTAGCACGCGTGCTTTTGTACGCGCGCTCACGCCGGTTCGTCCATGCAGAGCGCGGTCGACGGTACCGATGGATGTCCCCAAAGCTTTTGCGATATCGCGGATGCCGGCTGCTTTGCCGCTCTTATTGATCGTTGCCATTTTGTTTGGATATCGACATCGTGTTCGAGTACCTGCCTCGTATGAAGCAAGCGATGTGAGACGGCGAAGATTGATTTTGACAGCGAAACAGAGCAATGTGTAGTGTTGTTTACGTTAACGTACACATAAATACAATCTATATCGCTCTAACGCTTTAGGTACACCGGCATATTTCAATTTCTTTGAGGGATATGGATTGAGTCCAACCCGCCGCACATTCTTGCTCGGCGCCATGGCCACAGCGGCGTTCCCCCGTAGCGATTTTGCGGCGGCCGCGCCATCCGGCACGCCGATGTGGTATGACAAGCCCGCCGAGCGGTGGCTACAAGCGCTGCCCGTGGGAAACGGCAGGCTGGGAGCGATGGTCTTCGGCGATCCGGTGCGGGAACGGCTCCATCTGACCGAGAGTACACTGTGGTCGGGCGCGCCCAGTTCTCAGAATGTCAATCCGGCTGCGCGTGAGCAGATACCAATCATCCGTGACCACCTATTTGCGGGACGCTATACAGAATCGGAGCAACTCTGCCAGAAATACCTCCTCGGACGCGCCGATCAATTTGGCACTTCCGTGCCGATGGCCTTCCTTGAGATTGAAACCCTTTTGACGGAGACCCCTGTCCACTACCGGCGTTCTCTCAATCTGGATGAGGCCGTGGTACGGGTTGAATTTGCCAGCAAAAATGTCACCTATCATCGTGAGGTCCTAGCATCGCATCCCGACGGCGTGATTGCTGTTCGTATCGAGTGCAGCCAACCGGGAGGGCTTTCCTGCAATGTTGCATTCGCAGAGCCGCGGTTGCCTGGCGAGGTGACCGTCGACGGTAACCAACGATTACTTCTGAATGGACACGCATGGGAGCGTCTGCACAGTGATGGGCAGCACGGGACGAGGTTCGAGTGCCAGGTGCGCGTGATGGCTACGGCCGGAACGGTGCGCGCAGAAGGTAACCGGCTCATGGTTCGAGGCAGCGACGCCATCACCATGCTAATTGCGGCGACCAGCGATTTCCGGGGTGGAAGTCCGGAACAGGAGTGCACGAGTGTGCTTGATGCAGCAAGTACTCGACCCTATGCATCGTTGCGCGCGGCCCACGTGAAGGACCACGCGGCTTTGTATCATCGCGTATCGCTCGACCTGGGCCGGAGTGCGTCGTCGCACCTACCCATAGACGAACGCCGGAGACGACTCTCTGACGCTGAACACGATCCGGAATTGAGCGCGCTGTTCTTCCAGTACGGACGCTATCTCACCATTGCTGGTTCGCGCGAAGACTCACCGCTACCGCTCGCCCTGCAGGGAATCTGGAATGACGGGTTGGCTTCGAGCATGGGCTGGACCGATGACTTTCACCTGGACATTAATACGCAGCAGAACTACTGGCTGTGCGAAGCCGGCAATCTGAGCGAATGTCATGCACCGGTCACAAGACTTGTGGAGGGCTTGTGTGTACATGGCGCAGGGACAGCGCGCGCGATGTATGGCGCTCCCGGATGGGTAACGCATGTGGTTACAAATGCGTGGGGCTACTCCGCTCCAGGATGGGGCCTTGGCTGGGGAATGTTTGTAACCGGAGGGGTATGGATAGCACTGCAGCTGTGGGAGCATTTCCGGTTCAACGGCGATCGTGCTTATCTGCGCGACCGGGCGTATCCGGTACTGCGCGATGCCGCAGCATTCTTTCTCGCCTATCTGGTCGAACATCCGCAGAAAAAATGGCTGGTGACCGGGCCATCGAATTCGCCGGAAAACTGGTTCGTCGCACCAGACAGCGGCAAGCCATGCTCAGATTCGATGGGTACCACCTGCGACCGCGTCCTCGTCTATGCTTTATTCTCAGCGTGCATGGACGCTTCGGCAACTCTCGGCGTTGATGAGAAGCTGCGCACGCAAATCGCTGCCGCACGCGATCGATTGCCGCCGTTTCAAATCGGAAGGTACGGACAACTGCAGGAGTGGCTTGAAGATTTTGAAGAAGCAGAGCCGAACCATCGTCACACGTCGCATCTGATTGCGCTCTACCCGGAGAACCAGATCTCGCCCCAAAAGACGCCAAAGCTGGCCGCCGCCGCGCGGGTCACGCTTGATCGCCGCATGTACCAACCGAATTGGGAGGACACGGAGTGGAGTCGCGCCAACCTGGTGAACTTTTACGCACGCCTCCTCGATTCTGAAGCAGCCCATCATCATCTTCTGGGCTTGATTGCTCATGCTGCAGACGACTCGTTACTGACCTACTCGCGTGCGGGTGTTGCGGGGGCTGAGAATAACATCTTCGCAATCGACGGAAACACGGCTGGTGCCGCCGGAGTTGCAGAAATGCTTCTGCAATCACAGGGCGATGCGTTGCATCTGCTCCCCGCCCTACCATCTGCGTGGCCTGCTGGCTCGGTTCGAGGATTGCGGGCTCGCGGCGGCATTACGGTGTCGATCTTTTGGCACAACCGCCGCTTAACGTCCGCAACGTTGACAAGCGACTACGATACAGAGGCGAGGGTCGCTTACCAAGCCGCTATTGCGAAGGTTCACTTGCCAGCGGGGTCGAGAGTTCGCGTGCTGCCGGCGATGTTCCGCAAGCAGAAACCTGATCGCTTCCCGCAACCATTCTGAGAGGATCCAATGCCCGTCACAACCTCCACGACTCCCATCCTTATGTCGCGACTGGGACGTTGCTTTTTGCTTGTCGCTCTAAGCCTGCCTGCATTCGCGCAGTCGAGCGGGGATAACACCATGCAGATTCATTACAACGAGGCTGCGCATATTTTCCGCATGGACGCCGCTGGCGTCTCCTACGTATTCGGCATAAACGCAAGAGGCGAGTTGCAGACGCTCTACTGGGGCAAGCGTTTGCGGCCCACGGATCCCTTCGCCGAGGCCCACGAGAATGAAGGCAGTTCTGCATTCGATCTGCCAGTGAACGCGACCCCGCAGGAGTTCTCTGGCTGGGGAGGTGGACTGGTAGTTGTGCCCGACCTGAAGATTACCTTTCCGGACGGAAACCGCGACCTGGTTCTTCACTACGTATCCCATGTCATTCGCGGTAACACATTGACCATCACGGTCAAGGACATCAGCCGCGATGTCTTCGTCGATCTGTTGTATGAGATGGATCCGGAAACGGGAGTGCTAGCACGCTCTGCTCGTGTTGAGAACCGCACCCACGAGCCATTCACCATCGAGCACGTGTTTGCGGCTACCTGGAACCTGCCGGCTAGCAGTGACTATCAGCTTCGATATCTCACCGGCCGCTGGGCGGGCGAGTGGAATTTGCAGGAGGGCGCACTCCATCCCGGCAAGGTGGTGCTGGAAAGCCGGCGCGGTTCCACCGGCGACGAAGTAAACCCGTGGTTCGCCATCGAACGGGGCGACCAGCCCGATCAGGACGTAGGCGACGTTTGGTTCGGTGCACTTGGTTGGAGTGGCTCGTGGCAGATCAACATCGAGACGGACTGGACAAACCGGCCGCGAGTTACGGGCGGATATACTCCGTTTGATTTCGCATATGTGCTTGCGCCTGGACAATCGCTGGAGACGCCGAAATTCTACGGCGGCTATTCGAGTGCGGGGATCGGCGGAGCCTCGCGCCTGCTGCACCGCATCGAACTCGATTCCATTGTGCCCGAGGCGCCGCATTGGCGACTGCGGCCGGTTCTCTACAACTCGTGGGAGGCTACTGGCTTCGACGTAAACGAGGCTGGCCAGGAGGCGTTGGCAGAAAAGGCGGCCAGCATCGGCGTTGAACGTTTTGTGATGGACGACGGCTGGTTCGGCCAACGCAAGGACGATCATGCCGGACTGGGCGATTGGTATGTGAATCCGCAGAAGTTTCCGCACGGTTTAAAGCCTCTAATTGACAAGGTGCATTCACTCGGCATGGACTTCGGGCTATGGGTCGAGCCCGAGATGGTGAACCCGGACAGCGATCTCTATCGTAAACATCCTGATTGGGCGCTGAATTTTCCGGGGCGTCCGCGTACAGAGGGTCGGCACCAGTTGGTGCTGAATCTCGCGCGTGCCGATGTGCGCGCCTATGTCTACGGATTCCTCGACAAGCTGCTCAGCGAGAATGATATTGCGTTCTTGAAATGGGACTACAATCGCAACTGGTCGGAGCCGGGCTGGCCGGCGGCGCCGCTTGACGAGCAGAAGGAAGTCTACGTCAAGTATGTGCAGAATCTCTACAGCATCCTTGCTGAGTTGCGCGAGAAGCATCCGC
>DATJUD010000135.1:0-8193 GCA_035502695.1 Acidobacteriaceae bacterium | reverse complement strand
GCCTGATGTGCGCCATCGAAGCTGGAAAACACGGCAAGCGGGTGGCTGTGCTGGAGCACGCGGAAAAAATTGGCAAGAAGATTCTCATCTCAGGCGGCGGCCGCTGTAACTTCACCAATCTTTGGTGCAGCCCGGAAAACTTCATCTCCGCAAATCCACATTTTTGCAAATCCGCGCTGGCCCGTTACACACCACAGGATTTCATTGCGTTGGTGAGCAAATATCAAATTCCCTATCACGAGAAGACGCTCGGCCAACTTTTCTGCGATGGCTCCGCGCGGGAGATTGTGGCTCTGCTGGAAGCGGAATGTCGCGAGGCCGGTGTGCAGATATATCTGAACGCTCATGTGGAGAGAGTCAGCCGTTCGAACGGTTTTGAAATCCATACGCCCGATGCTATCTTCTCTTCCGGTGCCTTGGTGGTAGCGACGGGTGGCTTATCGATTCCGAAAATGGGCGCTACTCCGTTTGGATATCAGCTGGCCACGCAATTTGGAATTGCCATTCAACCTTGTCGTCCGGCATTGGTGCCACTTCTATTTTCGACAGACGATCAGGCCGACTATGTCGATCTTGCCGGAGTTGCCGCCACAGTTCTGGTCCGTTGCGGCGCCGGCCAATTTCACGAGAGCCTCCTGTTGACTCATCGCGGCCTGAGTGGGCCCGCCATTTTGCAGATTTCTTCGTATTGGAAGCCGGGTGACGCGGTGGAGATTGATCTTGCTCCCGATACTGAATGGACACAGCCATGGCGCGATCCGAACCTTCCGCGAAATTTGACGACGGCGAAGCAATTGTTACGCGCTGTGCTGCCGCATCGTCTCGCCGATCGCTGGCTCGCTCTGCATCCTCCACAAGATTGGACCAATCGCTCTCTCAGTGCGTGGGAGCGCGAGCTACATCACTGGACCATTGTGCCTGCGGGAACGGAAGGATATGCAAAAGCGGAAGTCACTGCGGGCGGCATCGACACGCGTGAGCTGTCCGCGAAGACGATGGAGTGCCGAAATGTGCCGGGCCTGTTTTTTATTGGCGAAGTGGTCGACGTGACCGGTCATCTCGGTGGCTTCAATTTTCAATGGGCATGGGCTTCCGGCTTCTGCGCGGGCCAGGCACTGTCGATCTAATCCTGCGATCCGATGAACCCACCTCGCGGCAATCTAATTTAAAATAGAAACAATTGTCTCATCGTCGGGTTTAATTGCGTGGCGAAGGTTTCGCTAGGTGCGAACTCACTGCATGATTGGGTCATTATGAGATAAAGTCGGCACGGACCCATCGCGCCGATTTGCCAGGACGCAACCTGGACTTGGCCGGTCAAGGCCATATTTTTTCGCAAGATAGAGGTTTCGTTTGGCTCAGTTTCGTCGGTTGGCCGCTGCTTCGATGGCCGTAGGCTTTTTTCTGGTTGTTCCCCTGGCACGATCCCAATCGGCAGACGCTTCGCTGACCTTACCCGACAATCCCTCTCCGCAACCGCAGCAAAGTAATTCTCAAAATCCTCCGGCGCAGCAGACAAAAAGCGCCGCGCCTGCTGGCCAGAGCAGTTCGTCTCAAGGAACGCAAGCACACCCGCCACTGACGGCGGAGCAGCAACTGAAACTACAGGAGAAACAACGGATCATGGGCGTGATGGCTGCCTTCAACACCACGCAGAACCATAATGCGCTTCCACTGAGCCCCTCGCAGAAATTCCAGCTCTTCTTTAAGAGCGTCACAGACCCGTGGCCCTTCGTTTTAACCGGGTTTGTCGCCGGTATCGACCAGGCGCAAGACAGCTTCCCGCAATATGGACAGGGGATGCAGGGTTACGCCAAGCGATATGGCGCGTCGTATGCGGACTATTTCACGGGGAATTTCTTCGGCAACGCTGTACTACCAAGCGTTCTGCATGAAGATCCGCGCTATTTTCAGAGAGGCCACGGCAAAATCATCACTCGAGCCCTGTGGGCGGCCGGAAGTATGGGATGGAGCAAGCGAGACAACGGGACGTGGGGTCCGAACTACGCCAACGTTGCCGGTAACATGATTGGCGCTGCCATTTCAAATGTGTACTATCCTTCTGTGGACAGTACTTTTAGCGGCACGATTGAGCGGGGCGTAACGGTTACACTCGAAGGAGCTGTGGGCGCCGAACTGATCGAATTCTGGCCCGATATCGCTCGCCACTACAAGGAAAAGAAGGCGAAGAAACTCGCCCGCCAGGCTGCCAAAAGAAATGCTCAAGGCGCCTCCCAGCCTACTACTGAGAGCCCAACAACGCCAGCCCCGAGCAGCCACTAGAGTCGCCAATCGTGACCTCGACCATCGCAATCATAGACAACTTGCGTGTCCTTCTAGTTCTCTATTCCGCTTCGCAGGTACACTGAAATAGATTTCCCTTATTCTTCAAATAGTAATTTTTTATACTGGTAGCCCTGACCCGGTTGCAACAGTCTCGGATTCGAACTGAAAAACATGGATTTTGAGCAACTCAAAGCGTTTGTCGAAGTCGCACGAAATGCCAGTTTTTCGCGCGCGGCGGAACGGCTGTTTCGTACCCAGCCGGCCATTTCCGCCCAGATTCGCGCTCTAGAAGAAGAAATTGGCGCCAGATTGTTTGACCGAACCGGAGGCCGTGTCACGCTGACCGGAGGCGGCAGAATTTTTTTGGAGTACGCGGAAGAAACCTTACAGGCGCGACGCAATATTGTTCGCGCGCTTGCGGAAATGGCACGCACACCGCGTGGCCAGCTCGTCGTCAGTGCGAATGAGGCCACCTGCCTTTACATCCTGCCGCAGGTTTTCGCCCAATTCAAAGGAAAATATCCTCGCGTGTCCGTTTCGATCGCGCGCCATGAGCGATCTCGAACGTTGGAAGCCGTCTTGTCGCAGGAAGTGGATTTCGGCGTGACGACGCAACCGGTCAACAATCCGCGCCTGACTATTGTGCCGGTTCACAAGGATGAGATGGTCGTCATCACAGCAGCGGGTCATCCGCTGACGAGCAAACCCACCACCAAGCTGGCGGCCGTAGCCTCCTATCCTCTGATTCTCCCCAAGCAAGGCCGCACCCGCGATGCGATTGATCAGATGTTTGCCAATGGACAACTCAAGCCGGAGATTTCTATGGAGCTGGAATCGAATGAGCTGATCAAACGATTCGCTGCTGCGGGTGTCGGCGTCGGTTTCCAAGCCCGCTCCAACACGGTGACCGAATTTGCAGCGGGACTACTCGGAGTCGTCGAACTGGAAGATGTTCGCATTGCGCGCGACCTGGTGCTGATCTATCGCAAAGACAAATCGCTCAGCCGCGCCGCCCAGGCTTTTATTGAGATTATGCACGGCAGTGTCGGGCTTTCGCGTAACGCTGCTGTCAGCTAAACGTTCTGCGGGCTGATGCACGACTCGTTGCAGCGCCTCGACAAATCGTCGCACGCTACAATTTCAGTCAATGCTGTCTTCTTCCTTGCTGCTCCATCTCGCGTGGCTCTGCTTTGCTGCTTTTATTGGTGGGGGCATCAACGCGATTGCCGGCGGGGGTTCGTTGCTGTCATTCCCCGCCCTGCTGCAGGTTGGTGTTCTTCCGATCCATGCCAATGCAACCAACACTGTGGCCATGTTGCCCGGGCAAATTACGTCTGCGGCTGCTTATCGACGGGATTTGCGACGGTACCACACTATGCTGCCGACGCTGCTGGCGGCGGCATTTGTAGGCGGCGTGCTCGGAGCGCGGCTCCTGCTGGCAACGCGCCAGCAGACATTTTTGCGGATGGTGCCCTGGTTGTTGCTCACCGCAACATTGCTCTTTGCCATAGGGCCCATATTGCAGCAGCGCGTGTTTCAAAGCACGCATTCGACCCACTCAAGCGGTTTGCGGCCGATCGCGCGCTTCCTGCTCCCGGTCGGGATTTTTGCCATTTCTGTCTACGTTGGCTTCTTCGGGGCCGGCGCCGGGCTGTTGATTATGGCTACCCTCAGTTTCGCCGGCATCGACAGCGTCCACGAAATCAACGCATTGAAAACCATCATTACCAGCACTTCCAACACAATTGCCGCAGCGACGTTCATCTTCTACGGCGCAGTTCTGTGGCGCTATGGAGCTGCGATGATGATTGCAGGCAGTGTCGGCGGCTATCTGACTGCGCGCGCCGCACGCAAGCATAAGCCTCGCGGCATTCGTGCGCTGGTCGTCACCCTGGGCTGTATTGTGACAATCTACTTTTTCTATAAGCTCCATTGACGATCACACAGGTGTAGAACAAAAGTATGAGTCACGAAGGCATCCGCATTGTTCCGGAAGATGTCGCGCGCAAAGCGTCCGGTCCAGAGAAGGAATTTTCACGCGACGCCATCGATCCCCAACATGTTCGGGTCAATCAGACAGCGGGGACCGGCGTCGAAATTGTATGGAAAGATGGCCACACCAGCCACTGGACGTTTGCCTGGCTTCGTGCCGCGTGCCCGTGCGCAACCTGCGTTGAAGAACGTGAAGCCGAAGGTCGAGCGCCCGGAGAGAAGAAGCCTGAACCAAAATCGGCGCTGCCGATCTTTAAGCCTCCTGTACGACCGAACAAGGTCAATGCGGTCGGACGATACGCCATCAGCTTCGATTGGAACGATGGCCATACCAGCGGCATTTATTCCTGGCATTATTTGCGTTCGGTATGCAATTGCGAGGCATGCCGCAGTGTCATCGACGAACCGGGCGCTCCGCCTGCAACAGCCTGAAGACATCCGCCACATCCGCAGCTCGCATCGCATGACGGCGATGATGGGACTGAAGAAAGCCTTCCTCCACCGCGCGATCCAACATGGCAAACAATGGCTGCCAATACTCCGCCGTGTCCAGCAAGACGATCGGTTTCTCGTGAATTGCCAGCTGCGCCCATCCAAGAACTTCGCACAGTTCATCCAGCGTGCCATAGCCACCAGGCATCGCGACAAAAGCATCCGCCAGTTCCACCATCATGTGCTTGCGCTCATGCATGCTGCGAACAACATGCAACTCAGTCAAGCCGCGATGCGCCACCTCACGATCGGCAAGTTGCTGCGGAATCACCCCGATCACTTCACCCCCCGCGGCGAGCACCGCATCGGCAATCACACCCATCAGGCCGACATGCGCGCCGCCATAGACAAGCCGAAAATCAGCCTCGGCGATTGCAGTGCCCAATTCCGTCGCAATATTTCGATACTCCGAACGCGCACCAACTGCAGATCCGCAATACACACAAATTGTTTTTGATTTCGACATTGCAGCATCAGGATATCGCGGCGCGGATCAACCGTATCACGCGATACACTGGAGGTGGCGCAGCGAACGAATTCAAATCGCGCGCTCAACCGCAGGAGTCTTCCCTTTCGTGTCCCGATTGCTTGAACATATGAATCCGCAACAGCGTGCAGCCATTGAGAGTGTAGATGGCCCACTGTTGATCCTCGCCGGGGCCGGATCCGGAAAAACCCGCGTGATCACGCATCGGATCGCTTACCTTATTGAAGAGCGCGGTGTGCCTGCAGACTCTATCCTTGCGGTCACTTTCACCAACAAAGCGGCCAAAGAAATGTCAGAGCGCGTCGAGCGCCTGATGGATCATCGCAGCCTAGCGCGGCCGCTGCTGGCAACATTTCACTCCTTTTGCGTGCGAGTTTTGCGTCGCGATATTGAGGCCTTGCGCATTGGCGACAAGGGTCGAACCAAGGATTTCGTAATTTACGACGAGGCCGAGCAGCAAGGCCTGATGAAGCAACTGATGCGGCGACTCGGCGTTGAGGACAAGCAGTTTACTCCGCGCATCGTGCTCTCGCGCATCTCCTGGGCGAAGAATCACATGCTATCCCCGCAAGAGATTTACCTGCAATCTTCCGACCCGAAGTCGGAACGCATTGCGCATCTTTACGACTTGTACAACAAGGACCTGGAGCGTGCCAACGCACTCGACTTCGACGATTTGCTTCTGGAAGCAGTGCGCCTGCTGCGCGCCGTGCCTGCCGTGCGCAGCTATTACAATCGCCGCTTTCGCTACGTGCTGATCGATGAATATCAGGACACGAACCGTCCGCAATATGAGTTGATGAAGATGCTGGCCGGTGAAGAACAGAATATCTGTGTCGTCGGCGATGAAGATCAGAGCATTTATTCCTGGCGCGGCGCGGACATTCGCAACATTCTCGATTTTGAAAAAGATTTTCCGCGAGCCAAAATCATTCGACTGGAACAGAACTATCGCTCTACGCAGGTGATTTTGGAGGCGGCCGGCGCAGTTGTCTCGAACAATCTGCAGCGTAAAGGGAAAACCCTGTGGACCTCGCGCGATGGCGGCGCGCAGGTCGGATATTATGAAGCTCTGGACGGCGAGGGTGAAGCGCTCTTCATTGCCGATCACATCCAGAAATATATTCGCCAAACAGGTAACGAAGCCGAACCGCCGCGCATCGCCGTCCTCTATCGGACCAACTCGCAATCGCGACTGGTGGAAGAAGCGCTGCGACGATACGGCATCCAGTACACCATGGTAGGCGGATTCTCCTTTTACGATCGCGCAGAAATCAAGGACATGCTCAGTTACCTGAAACTGGTGCTGAATCCCAGCGACTCGATTGCGCTGCAGCGATCCATCAATACACCCCCTCGCGGCATCGGCAAGACCACCGTAGATACCATCGAGCGCCTGGCACTGGAAACCGGCATCAGCACATGGGACGCAATCCGCGAAACGATTGTGCAGCGATTGGTATCCGCGCGGGCAATTGCCGCGTTAGAGAATTTCCGTGGGATTATCGAAGACGCGCGCGCCATGCTGGCGCCAAATTTCGCAGAGAAGTTGAGCCTGGATATTGCAGCTTCTGTCGAGGATTCGGAAGTCACCGATGAAACTGCGTCTGCTTCCGATGAAGCCATCAGTTTCGACTTTGGCATGACGGACGCCGAGATGGCTGAACCTGGAGCGGAGGACACCAATAGCGATGGGCTTGCTGAGGCTTTCGATCCGGCAGAATTTTCACCGTTCGCCAGCACGCGAGCCGATCAGGAAGCGAAGAGGCTCACTCCGCATGAACGTAAATCGCTACTGATTTCAACTCCGCCTTCAGAAGAAAATGCATTTCGCAAGCCCGGAGATGCAGCCACGTTGCCGGAGCTGATCAAGTTCCTGATCGACCGCAGCGGCTATATCAAGGTGCTGGAAGACGAGGCGACGCCTGAGTCGCAATCGCGAATTGAAAATCTGCGCGAGCTTGTGAATGCCGCACAGGACGCGCACGAACGTGGTGAGACGCTGACCGAGTTCCTCGATCACGCGGCCCTGGTCAGCGACACTGATAAGTACGATCCAGAGTCGCGCGTCACGCTGATGACACTGCACGCGGCCAAGGGCCTGGAGTTTCCGTTAGTTTTTCTTGCGGGCATGGAAGAAGGTCTGTTTCCGCACTCGCGCACCATCAACGATGGCGAGGGTCTGGAAGAAGAGCGTCGTCTTTGCTACGTCGGCATGACCCGCGCTATGGATGCGCTGCTGGTCACGCGGGCGCGCTTTCGTCGCCGCTACGGCAACGACTCGCCGGAGTTTTCCACGCCGTCGCGCTTCCTGGCAGAGATTCCCGGCCATTTGATCGAAGATCTCAGCGCGCCAGTGCCAGCAAATACCTGGGGAGGGTACGCTGCGCAAACCACGCGCCCTAACCCGCACCGAACCGCGCACGAGAATGACGGCGATCAGCATTGGAGCTATGAAGACGAAGACCAGCGCCCGCAGAATTTCGCCGCCAACTCAACCGGCGCGCGAAGAAAGACGTCCGGCAGCCCGCCGGGCGGTTCGATCGACAACATTGCACAGTTTTTTGCCTCCCGCGGTCAGAGATTTCCGCGCCCGCAGGTTCCGGTGGCCGAGTTTTCGAGCAAGACCGGTTTTCGCAGCGGCCAGCGCGTTCGACACCCGAAATATGGAGAGGGCGTCGTCTTCAAACGCGAAGGGGACGGGGAAAATGCAAAGATTACGGTACAATTTCCTCGGTTCGGCATAAAAAAACTTGTGGAGAAGTTCGCCCAGCTGGAGCGAGTCTGAAGCGGCTCCCGACTCCATTTTCATCCGCATTAACAATTAGATTTAAAGAGAGAGAATTTCTTACCCAATGGCAAATACGAAAGCGATCACCGATACAGCGGAACGGAAAAAAGTTAAGCGCACAGCCCGGAAAAAGGCAGCTCCCAAA
>DATJUD010000134.1:0-7966 GCA_035502695.1 Acidobacteriaceae bacterium | reverse complement strand
AATTTTTACTCCGGTCTCCACTCAGACTACGTTGTTGTATCCAGGCAGCATCGGTGGCGTAGAGTGGGGTTCTCCTGCCATTGATCCGCAGACAGGCATCCTGTACTCCAACACGAACGCTCTTGCTTTCGACGTTCGACTCGTTCCACGCAATCCATCGGGGACCGGATTGCTGGCCCGCGCCGATCGCAAGTTTCACCGCTGGATGCTTTATTGGACGCCAAGCTCCGATCTTCCGCCCGATCTACGCTTTCGCGCGCCTGACACTGCCGGCCATGAACTTAGCGCTCAAGCGGGAACACCATATCAGATATTTCGCGAAGCTCTCATCAGTCCGAGCGGGTACCCTTGTACGCCACAACCATGGAGCGCATTGGTGGCGATCAATTTAAACACAGGCAAGAAGCTCTGGTCAGAACCGTTGGGAACCATAATCGCCGGACAAAATACAGGCTCCCTCAGTTCCGGCGGCCCAATCCTCACAGGCGGCCATCTCATTTTCTCCGCCTCAACCTTCGACCCTTACCTGCGCGCGTTCGATCCGACGAGTGGACATGAACTATGGCGCGGCCAACTTCCCGGGGCGGCACAAGCGACACCGATGACCTACCAGATAGGCAAACGTCAATTTGTGGTCATCTGTTCAGGTGGGAGTGCGTCCAGGGGAGGCTCCCTGAACGATTCTGTCGTTGCCTTCGCACTTCCAGAAACAACTGATACCACTCGAAAAACGCCGCACCATTAAGAAGGGCATCATCCATTGAGCAAAATCCTATGCCGTCTCAGGGCACTCCGGAGAGCCAGCATTTGCCCTCTCGAATTTCGATCCGGATTTGGTTTGCCTCACTCTTTCGAAGCTAAAGTAGCGCGCGTCTCCGTGCCCATCGGCAATTGCGGTGGCGTTTCAAAATTCACCCGCTCTCGTTCCACCGCGAACGGTCTCCGCTGAATTTGGGTATGAATGGCGCCAATGTATTCACCCATCACCCCCATCGATACCAGCAGGATTGAGCTGACGAAAAACATTCCAATCACCACCGGCGCGATCCCGACAGAAAAACTTCGCCAGAACAGCAACTTGTACACCAGGTAGGTCATGCCAATCAGGAACGACAGCAGCGCGCCCGCAAACCCAGTAAACGTCATCAGCCGTAGCGGCACCTTGGAGTGATTAATGATCCCCAACATGCCGTAGTCATACAGTGTGTAGAAATTATTTTTCGTGATGCCGTGCGCGCGTCCCGGCTGATCGTAATAAATCTTTTTGTGCGGCAGGCCAATCTCCGCGATCATCCCGCGAAAATACGGATAAGGATCCGCGAAAGACTTCACCAGGTCGACCACGCGCCGGTCGTACAAGCCAAAACCCGTGAAATTCTCGAATGTCTCAATCGAGGACAACCGATTCACCAGCGCATAGTATTTCTTGCGCGCCCAGAACATCAGCGGATGCTCTCCGCTGGTGCGCTTGATCGCCAGCACCATGGAGTAGCCTTCCTCCCACCCCTGCACCAGGTCGGCAATCATCTCCGGCGGGTCTTGCATGTCGGCCACAATACCGATCACCGCATCTCCCTGCGCTTGCCAAAACGCGTGCATCGGGCTGCGAACATGCCCAAAATTGCGAGCATTCACAATAATCTTTACGTTCGGATCGGCCGCCGCCAGCCCTTTCAACACCGCCACCGTGCTGTCCTCAGAAGCGTTGTCGATAAAGATATGCTCGTACTTGTATCGCCCCAGCGCCGCAATCACGTTGCGCACCCGCGTGTACAGTTCGACGACATTGTCTTCTTCGTTGTAGCAGGGAGTAATAATGCTGATCGTCTTCACGTAGCCTCGCGCAAGTTAAATGCACTCCGACCCGCACACCGGCCGGATACCAGAATTGTAAGGGTTCCCCGAAGCTCTTTAAACGCGCTTCGCAGCTTTCGTCGCCGGCTCAGCCATCACGTGCTCATCAACGCCCTCTATCAGTAGGCCCGCTTCGGCCGTGGCCGCTTCCTGCGCAACCTTGGCTGCAACACGAAACGAAAAATTCTTGTGGCCCAGGAAGCTGTAGATCACAGTCAGCCCCGTCAACAGAGCCCCTGCGACATAAGGCGCGCTCCGCTCTAGATGAAACCCGTAATGCAACCCTTCCACCAGCAGTGGCAGCAACACCAGTCCGGGCAACAACGCGCTACCGTATACCAGAATGCAGCGCAACCATTCCACCAGATAATTTCCCTGGGTTTTAAAGATGAAAATTTTGTAACAGAAGTAAGCGACTGTGATCGCAATTAGGTTTGAGGCGACCGAGGCGTAGATGTATCCAAAACGCACTCTAGGCATCAGCAGCGCTGTAAACAGCGCGTACAGGCTGTATCCGAAAACGGTGTTCCACACGCCCACCATCAGATAACGCGCAAATTGTCCGGGCGGCATCTGCTTCGCAAGTCGCGTCCACCATGATAATCGGCTTCCGAGCACGTCAGCGGAGTTGCCTGCATCGCTCTTCACACGCGCTGCCCCATCCATCTCGCAGCCCTCAATTCACAATCTTCAGATTCCTGCACACACCCGCGTCTCGCGCATACTTCACAAGCAACGCCATTCGCGATTACCACCGGTCGCCCCCCCGTTTCGCAGGCAACGCCGGATGCTACATTGGTTACTAATCCACCATGACGGCACTCCGGCGAGTTTCCATCGGAATTCCGACCATCAACCGCAGCGATCTGGCTCTTCGAGCCATCCGCAGCGCACTTGCACAGACCTATTCGGATGTTGAGGTGATTGTATCGGACGACGCATCGACGGATGACACCGTTGCCCGCGTCCAGGAAATTCGCGATCCCCGCCTGGTCCTGGTCCAACAGAAACAACGTCTCGGCCTTGTCGGCAACTTCGATTTCTGCCTGCGCCACGCCACTGGCGAATTCTTCCTGCTGCTGGGCGACGACGACATCCTGCTGCCTAATGCCATTGAAAAATTAGTCCAGCCGTTCTTGCTTGGCAAACCGCCCATCCCCGCCAGCGCGATCGGTGTCGCCTGGTGCCCCTGCCGCATTGCCAGCGCCGCGAATTCTCAGTTCTGGACCACCGAAGCTGGCCCTGAAGTTGAACCTGTCTCCTCGCTGCTGACCGCCCTGTTTGCCGGCAACCGAGGTCCTCGCCTCACCAGCATTCTGCTGCGCACCCAGGATGCGATTGCCGTTGGCGGTTACGAAAGTAAATATGGCGACTTGTGCGACATCGGCAACTGGGGCCGCGCCGCCCTGCTGCGTGAATACGCGGTCTGCATCCCAGAACCGCTGGTGCAATACACCAACCACCTCGGCAGCACCACCAGTCAGTCGGCGATACGACAATGGCAGCAATGGGCACGCGTCGTGCATTGCGATTTGCTCACCAGCGCCGAAGCCAGTCAGGACGCCAGCGCCGCGCCAAAACTGAAATCCGCAAAACGCAACTTCATCAGCGGCATTACCCTCACCATTCTCATCCAAACCATCGGCAAACCCGGCTGGATTGGCAAAGCCATCCGTGAGTCCATGCACTCTCCCTCGGCCTTCTTTACCCCCTACATGTTCCGCAGGCTGCTCAAGGATGGCCGAAAAGTCTTCACCGTCCGGCGTCATGCAAAGCCTCAACCAAATAGCCCCAGCCCGCACGGTGCCGCCGAATCCCATCCCGCAGAGAAAGTTTCTTAGCACTTTCTCCCCCATCGCAATTTCTCGTCCGTGATTGCTGTTATATGAATTTCATCGATTTACCCCTTTTGTTGAAGCTTTTTACACCCCTCGTCCGTCTTAGTTACCAAGACGCAACATTCTGACGGAAAAGGAAATTGTCTGTGGATTATCGACGCTTTCGGATCTCTGCTGTACTTGTACTGCCCCTCCTCTTCGTCTCGACTTTTTTCGGACAGAAAACTACCGGAAATTTACGCGGAGTGGTGGCCGACCCCACCGGCGCCATTATTCCCGGCGCCTCTATCACTGTTTCCGGCAATGGCAAAACCCTCAGCACCACCAGCGGCGGCACCGGCGGCTATCACTTCAACGGCCTTCCCCCAGGTCAGTACACTATCGACACTTCCATCCAGGGATTTACCCCGTTTGAGTCCAAGGGTGTCGTCATCTCTCCCGGCGCAACCAAAACGTTGAACATCTCCATGACCATCGCCGCCCAGCAGCAACAGGTCCACGTCAGCGGCGAATCCTCCACCATCGACACCTCACCTGCATCAAACGCCAGCGCGGTAGTTATCAAAGGTGCGGATCTCAACGCGCTCTCCGACGATCCTGATCAGCTGGCCACCGAACTGCAAGCTCTGGCGGGCCCATCAGCCGGACCTAACGGCGGCCAAATTTATATTGACGGCTTCTCCGGCGGACAGATTCCCCCCAAAGAGGACATTCGCGAAATCGTCATCAATCAGAATCCCTTCTCGGCAGAGTTCGACAGTCTGGGTTACGGCCGCATTGAAATCTACACCAAAGCCGGCACCGGCCATTTGCATGGACACGTTTTCTCCATGGGCAATTACTCCGCATTCGACGCCCAGAACCCAATTCTGAACTCAAACCCGCGCCCGGCCGGTTCGCCGCCGATCGTAGAGCCCAGCTATTACTCCTACTTTCTGCATGCGGATGTCGGCGGGCCCATGACAAAAACATCTTCGTTTTTTTCCAGCGTCTTCAACCGCAATGAGCAAAACCAAACGGTAATTGACGCCATCGATCCTGCCAGCGTCACGGCTGCCAATCCCGCTGGAACGCCCTTGAATGAGACCGTCGCCAATCCCAGCAACCGTCTCGATCTCAGCCAGCGCTTCGACCTCCAAGTAGGCCAGTCGAATTCCCTGACGGGCCACTATGACTACTATCGCTCCTCATTTACCAACGGCAGCGTTGGTATTACATCGCTTCCCGAGCAGGCCACCAATGGCGTGAACCAGGAGAACACGCTGCAGGCCTCCGACAGCCTTGTGCTCAGCAAGAATTTCGTCGACAACATTCGCTTTCGCTACCGCCGCATTCGCAATAACCAGTCTTCGCTATCCACCATACCCAGCGTCTCGGTCTCAGGCGCATTTAACGACGGCGGCAATGCCTCCGGCGCGACCCGTGACAACCAGGACGACTACGAGGTCCAGGATTATTTCACCGGCTCCGAAGGTCGTCATGCTCTCAATTTTGGCCTACGCCTTCGCGCCTATCGCGACGCCAATTACTCCAACGCCGGTACCAACGGTTCTTACACGTTTCAGTCTCTTACCCAATATCTAAACCGCACTCCGCAGCAATATACCGTCACGGTGGTTAACAACAACCAGTACACCGCACGCGCCATTCCGTTCGACCTGGCGCTTTTCTATCAAGACGACTTTGCGGTCAATAAAAAATTCACCTTCAGCTACGGCCTGCGCTGGGAAACGCAGAATGAAATTCACGATAAGAGCGATTTCGCGCCTCGTATTTACCTGGCCTACGCTCTCGGCCACGGCAAGGGCAAACCAAAGACCGTTGTGCGCGCCGGCTATGGCTGGTTCTATCAGCGCTTCACCATACCCAATGGCACCTATGGAACGCCCTACATCCTTGCCACCAAGCGTTACAACCTGCCCACAACCCCTGGCGGGTTGTCGAACCAGCAGATTTATACCGTCACCGATCCCACCGGCTACACGGAAACCAGCCCTGGCAACCCTGTGAAGCCGCCCAATCCGACTTCCTCCACTTCCGCGCCCACCTACTGGACGATCGCGCCCAACTTCCACGCGGCGTTGGATATGCAAGCCGCCATCGGCGTCGATCGCCAGATTGCCAAGGGAGTGAGCGGAAACGTTACCTATCTCTATAGCCGCGGCGTTCACGACTTCCTCAGCAACAACACCACCGCGCCATTTTTCGACGGTTCGACGAACATGTATCCTGCCACTCCGCTCGCCCCACCGACTCAGAACATCTATCAGTATCAGTCTGGCGGGGTCTATCGCGAGAACCAGGTGATGGCGACCCTGCATGCTCAGCTGAAAAAGCTGACCATTTTCAGCTATTACTCCTATAGCAATGCCAAGGGCGACACCAGCGGAGCCAGCTATTTCCCGTCGAATGCGAGCGACCCCGGGCAGGATTACGGGCCTACGACTTTCTCGATCCGCAATCGCTTCCTGATTCTTGGCAACGTCGACTTACCGTATGCGATCTCCGTCGCGCCATTCTTTGTCTATAACTCGGGAACGCCGTACAACATCACCACAGGAAGCGACTTAACTGCGAATAACCAGTTCAATGCAAGGCCTACATACGCCGCAAGCTGCACCGAATCAGGCGTGGTGCAAACGCCCTACGGCTGCCTCAATCCAAATCCCATTGGTACCAACGAAAAAATCATTCCTTACGGATTGGGTACCGGACCCTCAAATTACAGCCTGAACTTGCGGATCGCGAAAGTGATCGGCTTCGGCCCAAAATTGAAGTATGCAAACGGCGGCCCTGGCTATCATGGACATGGTGGCGGTCTCGGCGGCCGCGGCCTTAGCGGTAATCAAGGTGGTCCCGGAAGGTTAGACGTTGCCGTTCCCCGCAAGTACAACCTGACGCTGGGGGCTTTCGGCGCCAATGTCTTCAATCATGAAAATCTCGCCGCGCCCAACGGCACTTTGAGCTCCCCATTCTTCGGCAAGTCGCAAGAGCTGGCGGGTGGCTTCTTCGGACCGCGGACCTCCGGCAATCGCAGCATCTTTTTGACTGCCGAACTCAATTTTTAGCGCATCTTCTCCGATAGCGTAATGTCACGGTTATCCCATCCTGGCGAAGCTGGGATGGGATAGGACAAAGCCCGCATCACAATTGTTCTGCTAATTTTCTATTTTTGGATTCGGCGGTCGCCGCTACAAATTTGGTGGGATGAAATCTACGCCTCTTGCTTGGCTGGCTCTGTTTGACTCTCTAACACCGGCGGATGCTGCGGCAACTGCACAATAAACTCTGTCTTCCCCGGTTCAGACTCAAATCGAATATCACCGCCAAAATGCTTGGTCACAATTTTGTAGGCGATGCTGAGTCCCAATCCAGTGCCCACTCCCTCGGGCTTGCTAGTGAAGAATGGTTCAAAGATATGTCGTCGATTTTCCGCCGGGATTCCGGGGCCGTCATCGCCGACGCTCACCAGAATATCGCCGCCCTCAACCCAGGTTCGCACGGTAACGTGTCCCTTTTGTGGCGCGGCATCTACGGCATTGTCCAGTAGGTTCATCCACACCTGGTGCAGCCCCGTTGCCGCCGACTCCAATATCGGCACATCGGCGCCGAACATTTTCGACACCTGAATCTCTTTGTGACGAATCTTGTGCCCAAGAATCATCAGCGCACTCTGCAAACTCTTGTGAACATCGACCGCGGCGCAGCACATTTTCTCTGCATAGGAATAATGCTTGACGGCCATCACCAATTCCGTCACCCGCGTGATGCTTTCCTCAATCGTGTCCAGCTGCTGCACGCTGCTCACCAGCGCTTCTACCCACTGGAACGTATCGGTCAACGCCGCGGGTCGAAAATTCTCGCGCAGGCATTGCAGTTTCTCCGCGGTCAATCCCATGGCCGCCAGCGGAGGAGCCAGCTTCCACGAATCCTTCACGCCCGCCTGATCCAGCCATTCGCACAATGATTCCTCGGCGTCCGCCTGGTCGAGTGAGTTCATCGAAATAGATTTTTGCGGCTGCAGAATGTAATGTTGCAGGTCGGCGATGCAGCCCAATTCCTCCGGCTGCAAGCCCATACGGCAGGTGCGAAGATTCAGCTCCTGCAGTCGTGTCAGGCTCTCGCGCAGTTGCGTGCTGGCGCGCTTGGCGGCGCTGCCCGGATTGTTCAATTCATGCATCAGGCCCGCGGCCATTGTGCCCAGCGAAGCCATCTTTTCCCGCTGCAGCAGAATGCCCTGCAGCCCCTGCTGGCGGTTCGTCAGATTATTCAGT
>DATJUD010000133.1:0-23448 GCA_035502695.1 Acidobacteriaceae bacterium | reverse complement strand
GAACGAAACTTGTTGTTCGGGTTGTGCTTCGACAATACCTTCGTGATCGCCGCCGTCAACGTCGTCTTGCCATGATCGATGTGCCCGATCGTCCCTACATTCACGTGCGGCTTCGACCGGTCAAACTTTTCCTTCGCCATTTTGCCCTTATCCCTTCCATTCGATCTTGTCGATCTTGAATATTTCGTTTACTCGTTCAACCCTGCTGCAACTGTTTCCCGTAAACCTGGACCTTGCTCTGGCCCCGCATTACGCTTTGCTTTGACTCCGACCAATAATCTCGTCGCTCACCGAGCGCGGCGCTTCTTCGTATCGGGCAAAGTGCATCGAATAGGTCGCCCGGCCTTGCGTGGACGAACGCATGTTCGTCGCGTAATTAAACATTTCCTTCAGCGGCACACTCGCCTTGATCACCTGCGAACCACCCGAGTGCTCCATGCCCTCAATGCGTCCGCGGCGAGAATTGATGTCGCCGATAATCGTTCCCATGTGCTCTTCCGGAACCGTCACTTCGACCGCCATTACCGGCTCCAGTAGTACAGGACTCGCCTTGCGAGCGGCTTCTTTAATTGCCATCGAACCGGCAATCTTGAATGCCATTTCGTTCGAATCGACATCGTGATAGCTGCCGTCGTACAGCGACACCTTGATGTCCACCATCGGAAAGCCCGCCAGAATTCCGCCTTCCAGCGCTTCGCGGATACCCTGATCGATCGGCTTGATATACTCGCGCGGAATCGTACCGCCCGTAATATCGTTCTCGAACTCGTATCCTTTTCCAGGATTGGGCTCGACACGAATCTTGCAGTGTCCGTAGTTGCCCGAGCCGCCGGTCTGGCGAATGTATTTGCCTTCCGCATCCGCATGCTTGCGAATCGTCTCACGGAATGCGACCTGCGGCGTCCCCACATTCGCTTCCACCTTGTGCTCGCGCTTCATGCGGTCGACAAGAATTTCCAGATGCAACTCGCCCATGCCGCTGATGATGGTCTGTCCGGAATCCTCATCGGTCCGCACTTTGAAGGTAGGATCTTCATCCGACAGCTTCGACAGCGCCATGCCCATCTTTTCCTGGTCGCCCTTGGTCTTCGGCTCAATCGCAACCGAGATAACCGGCTCCGGAAACGTGATGGCTCCCAGGGCAATCGGGTGACGTGGATCGCACAGCGTATCGCCCGTCTTGATTTCCTTCAGGCCCACGCACGCGCAAATATCGCCGGCATAGATTTCAGAAATATCTTCGCGCTTGTCGGCGTGCATCTTGACCAGCCGTCCCACGCGCTCCGTCTTTCCGGTGCGAGGATTCAGCACCGTGTCGCCCGTCTTCAGTGATCCAGAATATAGACGAATGAAGCTCAATTTCCCGAACGGATCATTGATCAGCTTGAATGCCAGTGCGGCAAACGGCTCGGAATCTTCCGGCTTGCGAATCAATGTAATCGACGGATCGGAGGGATCGATGCCTTCCACCGGTGCAATGTCGACCGGGCTGGGCAGATAATCGACAACCGCATCCAGCAGCGTCTGAATGCCTTTGTTCTTGAATGCGCTACCGCAGAGCACCGGGAAAACCTTCATCTCCAGCGTCGTCTTGCGGATGGAAGCCTTTAGCTGCGCAGGCGTCGGCGTCTCGCCTTCCAGGAACATGTGCAGCATTTCGTCATCGTGCTCGGCAACCGTCTCGATCAGCTGCATGCGAAACGCTTCTGCCTTCTTCTGCAAATCCGCAGGGATTTCTTCGACCGAATACTTTGCGCCCATGGTCTCGTCATTCCAGACGATGGCCCGCATCTCGACCAGATCCACCAGGCCCTTGAACTTCGCTTCCGCGCCGATCGGAATCTGAATCGCCACCGGGCGCGCACCCAGGCGCTTGCGGATGGTCTCAATCACATGCTCGAAGTCCGCGCCCGCCTTATCCATCTTGTTGACAAAGCAAATCCGCGGAATCTTGTACTTGTCGCCCTGCCGCCAGACTGTTTCAGACTGCGGCTGCACGCCAGAAACGCTGTCAAACAGCGCCACCGCGCTATCCAGCACGCGCAGGCTGCGCTCTACTTCCGCGGTAAAGTCCACGTGGCCCGGGGTATCAATAATGTTGATGCGAATATCGCGCCAGGTACACGTCGTCGCAGCCGAAGTAATCGTGATGCCGCGCTCCTGCTCCTGCTCCATGTAGTCCATGGTCGCAGTCCCTTCATGCACTTCACCGATACGGTGCGTGATGCCGGTGTAGAACAGGATGCGTTCCGTCGCTGTCGTTTTTCCGGCGTCAATATGCGCCATGATTCCGATATTGCGGCAACGATTTAACGGTATTTGACGTGGCACGGTACCATTCTCACTTCGCGGAATCACTTCCGCAGGTTGCTGTTACGGTTCTCTTGTCGCTAACGGCGCGCTACCAGCGATAATGCGCAAAAGCCTTGTTGGCTTCCGCCATGCGGTGCACGTCTTCCTTCTTCTTCATCGCGGCGCCACGACCATTCGCGGCATCCAGCAATTCGTTCGTCAACTTATCGACCATGCCCTTTTCACCGCGGGCCCGACCATACGTCACCAGCCAGCGAATCGCCAGCGAGGTGCGACGCTCCGGGTTCACTTCGATCGGAACCTGGTAGTTCGCGCCACCCACTCGGCGGGTCTTCACTTCCAGCAGCGGCTTGCAATTCTCCACCGCCTTCTTGAACAACTTCAGCGCCTCATCGCCACCGCGCTGCTCCAGGTTCGTCATGGAGGTGTAGAAAATCTTCTGCGCCGTCGACTTCTTGCCATCCCACATCATGGAGTTGACAAACTTCGTGACCAGCGTCGAGTTGTAGATCGCGTCCGGCACGACTTCCCGCTTCGCAATGTGACCTTTTCTAGGCATAGCTTCTTCAATCCTTTGTTCGATCCGTCAGATACTACGAACGCTCCGGGTGCCCCATCCTAGCTTTGCTAGGGTGGGATAGAACACATCCCCTACCGCGAAAAATCCTGCCATCCTGACCCTGAGCTTGCTGAAGGGGAAGGATCTCGCGTTTGATCCCTTACTTCGCTGCCGCCTTAGCTCTCTTGGCGCCATATTTTGACCGGCTCTGCTTGCGATTCGCCACGCCCACCGAATCCAGCGTGCCGCGAACCACGTGATAGCGAACTCCCGGCAAATCCTTCACACGGCCGCCGCGGATCAGCACAATCGAGTGCTCCTGCAGGTTGTGGCCGATGCCGGGAATATAAGTGGTGACTTCAATTCCATTGGTCAGGCGAACACGCGCAACCTTGCGCAGTGCGGAGTTTGGCTTCTTGGGCGTCTGCGTATATACGCGGGTGCAAACACCGCGCCGTTGCGGGCATCCCTGCAGCGCCGGGCTGGCGGTCTTGTACCGCGGCGCCGTCCGGCCTTTCCTGACAAGCTGACTAAATGTAGGCAAGAACAATCTCCTTGAATACCGTGCTGCTTTGGTTCATAAAACTTTTCACCCCAGAATCACCTTGGGTGCCCCATTCAAGCCTTCTTTTGGCTTGAGTGGGATGGAACAAAACCCGTCCCGATAAAACGCCGTCATCCTGAGCGAAGCGAAGGATCTCGTGTTTCATCCCACGTTCGCCGCACAAACTGCCTGCCCACACAATGGCGGACTGGCGATTTCCGCACACGCACGATTTCTCGCGCAAAGGGCGGAGTTGCATCCAAATTCTGTAGTCTGACTGAAACAACGACGGTGACCGGCTTCAACCGCTTGCCCGCTCCGTTTCGCTGTTCTGCCCCGCATAGCCCGCCAGGGTGGCCGGTGTCGCAGGTGCAAAAGGACGAGTATCGAATCCGCTGTTCCGAAAACTGAAACCGATGCAATCCGCTGTCGACTGCCAGCGGAACTGGACGGCGCCTCCCACAGGCACACTACCGTCGCTCGCCAAACTTCACAAGAATATCAAGGGATCTCTGCAGAGTCAACTCCGCCTAGGATTTGTCGTATTCATTCGTGGTTTTAGGGAGATTGGAACCGTGGATGCAGCGCCAATCATAATCAGACAATCGAGTTATCATCTGGACGTGAACTTGTCGATGAACCAGCCGGCAAAGATAGGGAATGCCAAATGAGGGACGAGCAAAAAGACCAGGTGATGTCAGAAGCCAAAAAGCTCTTGGCAATCATTTCTGACTATCGTGTCAAGCCAACGCCCGAACACATTGAGGATTGGTTATCGCAATTTGATTCTACGGCTAGGCTGCCAATCGTGACTGAACTCACGCACATTCTCTCGAAGAGCTATCTGTCCGCGAAGACGACAGAGGACTTCCTCAAGGGCCTCATCTCTAACCCAAAATTGGTAGGAAATGATCCGGCCTCATTTTGGAAGGGCGCGAATTTTTTCAATGCCCAGCAAGGCGGACACAGCCAAGCAGAACTGCTCGATTTGTTTGGCACCTTATTGACATCAGAAACCAGCCTAAAATTGAAAGAATGCGGTTCGCAAAATGGGCCGATCATCTACCTAGATGACCTTCTCCTCAGCGGCAATCGAATCGTAAATGACTTTCGAGCTTGGATTCCGGAACGCGGCCCGAAGAGCTCCACGGTGCACGCAATTTTTATGGGAACCCATAGCGGTGGCTCCTACTACGCGCATAAAGCAATTCCTGAAATGGCTGGAAAGGCAGACAAAAAGCTCAACTTGAACCTCTGGTGCGTTCTTCGCCTGGAAAACCTCAGCAACAGCGGAGCTGCCGCGGATGTATATCGGCTCCGTACGCTGCCAGAAGATGAATCGACAGCTCGTTATATTCAGGAGCACGTTGAGGGTGATCCAACAGTGATGCGTCCCGAGAAGGATTCTAATAAAAGCAAGTTCTTCACCTCTGAGAAGTCCAGACATTTCCTCGAGCAGACTTTCTGGTCCACGGGCCTCCGTATCAGGGAGATCGCGCACAATTTGAAAGATACGCACCGTCCACTCGGTTACACGTCTACCAACTCAGCCAATAAGCTTGGGTTTGGCGCGACGGTAGTCACATATCGCAATTGCCTGAACAACTGCCCGCTGGCATATTGGGTCGGGGATCCGTGGTATCCGCTCTTCGAGCGAAAGATCAATTGATGAATAATGACACTCAATTAAGAACGTATATCGCCAAAGATTGCGCCGTCTTCCGGGTGACGAAGGAGCAATATGGCGGCCTGTCGAATATGGCGGGGGGCTTTCCGCTGCGCGTAAATGGGACGACAATTTGGTCCTCCGAAGCCCTGTATCAGGCGTGTCGGTTCCCGGATCGACAGGACGTCCAGGAATCAATTTTGGCAGAGAGAAGCCCCATGACGGCAAAAATGAAGAGCAAGCCGTACCGAAAGGAATACTCACGACCCGACTGGGAAAACGTGAAGGTAAAGGTCATGAAATGGTGCCTTCGTATAAAGCTTGCTCAAAACTGGGAGCGATTTGGGGAGCTATTGCGCTCCACGGAAGATCGACCAATAGTCGAAGAATCGCGCAAGGACGATTTTTGGGGGGCTAAGAGGCTAGAGGATGGGACATTAGTGGGAATGAACGTCCTTGGCCGATTATTAATGGGACTGAGGCAAGAGTTGGCCTCCAATAATTCTTATCGTCTTAAGTTTGTCAGCCCGCTGGATATCCCCAATTTCCTCCTTTTGGGGAGGCCAATTTGTGAAATTAAGTCTCAAACCAAATCTGTCAGGACAGCACCTGAACCTGCCATCTCTCGAAACACTCTGGTTAACCTCTCGAATGAAGATCGGCGGGTGGTTGTAGATGATCAAGCCTTTCTTTGGCCTGAGTAGTCGGGTAGCTGGGCGGGGGGCCCATTCAAGCCGCTTTTGACTTGAGTGGGGTGGTTAGTCGAACGCCACTCACGCCCTTTTCCGCTTCGACTCCAAATCCCGCAGCATCACACTCCGCAGCAGAGCATTCAGCCGGGACTGATACCCCTCCGGCCCCTGCTGACGCAGCCAAGCCAGAATGTCCGCGTCAATCCTCAACGTGATCTGCTTCTTCACCGGACGATAGAACGGGTTCGGCACCGCATTCTGCCAGAACGTCTCCGTCAGCTCCGGCAACTCAGACAAATCGATGCCCCTGTCCCGCATTTTCCTCAATTTCTTCAGCTCATCCTGCCGCCCTGCCAGCGCCACCTTCGCTTCCGCCATGGTTTTTCTAACAATTTTCGGCATATCGCTCCTTATCCAACCCGTACGTCGGCTCCAGAGTGACTGAACCGCAGCGTCGGCTTGTCGTTTGACGCCCCTCCCTTAATAGTCCGAGTATGAATCCATGAAGGAGAATTCCAATGGCGATTCCCTCTGAAGTGAGTGGTCGGGTAGCCGGCATTCTGTACGCGGTGGTGATGGCAGCCGTCATCGTCGGCATTGATGTCGCGTTCTTGCGGGGTCGGCTTTGGGAGCGGTTGATCGCGAACATTGGCATCGTCCTGGTCTTCGCCGCCTTCTACCTCAGATTCCTCAAGCACCCGTAAACAAGCCGCCGCGTGTCGCGTCCTTGCATAGCTACGGCGGGCCGATGTTTCACCAGCGCACCGGCTCCCACCAGTTTCTGCCGTTCCACACATTCGCATACAGGTGAAACACGCGATTGCAACCCGTGCATCGCAGATCGTGGGAAAATGAGTCCTCATTCCCCGGCCATGAGGGACCCAGCATGTCCTCCAGTGAGCAATCTCCACGCATCAGGCCCAGCTTGCCCTCCCGGATCTTCTCAATCAGCAGCCGAATGAAAGCCCGATAGTCCTCAGGCGTCTCGAACGTGCGTCGATCCATCAACCCATCGCACTTTTCGCACGCTGTCATTGTTTCGCTGAAGCGTCCAATTCCTTCACCAGCCACAACACCAGGTCATCATCCACCAGCACCTTGTCGCCAGCCGCCACAGGCAGGCCCCCGGAAGCCATTCCTTTTCCATCCGGCACATATCCCAGATGAACATACAGCCGCTGCGCCGCTCCGTACTCCTTGAACAGCCCAACGCCGACCCCGATCTTCGGGCAGCGCGCCGCTCGAGCCCGTTCCTCCAGCGCGTGAATCAGCTTTGTCGCAACACCTTGGTTGCGGCATCGTTCCGCCACCACCAGGTCGTTGATTTCCGGGATGTGTGCCTCGCGAAACGGTGCATGCCCCGACACCCAAAGCAGCGAACCGTACCCCAGAACATCGGTCCCATCCACCACCAGCAATACCAGCCGCTGTCCGTGAGCGTGCTCCACCAGGCGCTGATCCCACTTCTTCGCCCCGCCATGCCAAGCCGCCCCACCATAAGTTTCCGTAATGCGGGGCACATCCTCCGCCCGCAATTCCCGCACTTCAAAGTTCATCGCCCCACCTTAATTTGTCGTTCCGACCGCGTTTGACTGGACCGCACATTGCTTCCGCAGCCTCCGCTTTCCGCGTCGCGAACCTCTCCCAATCGCGATCGTTGCTCCAGAGAGATCATTCCAGCCAAGACTACTCCGGCCTTCCACCCTTCTCAAGCGGGCCCAGTTACAGCGCCACCAAGCCGCGCCAACCCAATTGTCGAAGCACCAAATGTGGGCGTATTCTGTCCGCGTGCGCGCATCTTTTCTCGGTTGGAGTCGGATATGAAACTCGTTGGTCTTTGTTCGATCGCCGTTATTCTCGGTTCGATGATGTCGCTGGCCCAAAGCTCCGGGCGCGATATTTCACAACCTGCCGTCGCCAGCGTTGTCCCGGGCAGTGCAAATTGCCCCGTCGATATGCATGCGCAAAAAGGTTTGTCCGGGCAATTCGTGCAAGTTCCGGTGAATGGTCAGCAGGATTCGGGACCCAGCCAGAACCTTCACCTGACGCTCACCAACCCGACGTACTCTGAAATTGTCGGAGTTCGAATCATCGCTTATGGCCTGAACGCGAAAGGCCAAGTCACTCCGGCAGAGGCTGCAGTTAATGCGTCTTCCGCAATGCAAAAATCATTTGATTTAAATCTGAAGATCGATCCGAAATCAATAGGCTCTGTGGATCTGGTGCTGAATGGCTTTACCGCAGTCACGTATCTCAACGTCGATTCCATCCGCTATGCGGGCGGCTCGACCTGGCAACCAACCGCACAGCGCACTTGCCGCGTCGTTCCAGATAGCACCATGCTGATCAGCAGCCGATAGCAGGACCGCTCGGCCTTGCGCCGCAGTCCTTCGCTCATCGCCGCATCGCGAGCAACAAGGTCTATTCCTCCAGGACCTTTTCTTCCCGCGTCGCCCACATGATTCCAGCCACCACCTGCGCGATCCCGACACACCGCGTCAGCGTCGGGTGGTCCACCATGTACCGCATCAAACCCCGCCACGGCTTCGGCCCCAGGTTCCACGCCTGTGCGTCCCGATGCGGCCTTACAATCGCCATGATTCCATCCCCAATCAACACCATGGCAGTAAAGTGCGACCATCTGCGAGCATCGATCATTGGCATTGCGCTTCTTCCTCCTCTCTCTCAAGAGTGAGATGCGAATCGGCTCACGGGGTCACTGTCAAACTGCGCTCCAGGTCGAAAGTAAGGATGCTCTCAGCAGGAATCACCAGGTCCTTATTCCCGGTAAACGCGCTCCCGGCTGCACCACCGCCGCCGCCCACCAGGCCCCCAATCAGGGCTCCTTTGCCTCCGCCGGCAAGGCCGCCTATCAGCGCTCCAAGGCCCGCGCCGCCGCCCGTCAATACTGCGGATCGCTTCCCTTTTCCCTGCTCCACGCGCTCCACGTGGCTGGTGCGCACTTGATACGTACGCCCATCCGCGCTGATACTATCCAGCCGGATGGCCAGCACGGCTTGCCCCTTGAATTTCCCCAGCCCCTTCGACTCCGTGACTACTCCCCTCGCCCGCGCACCTGCCGGAATCACCGTTTGCCCGTTCACCCGCACCGAATCCGCCACTACTCCGGAGAAAGGGTCGCCTGTTTGATTCTCCTTGGTCGAAAGGGTTTGACCCAGCCGGACACGGATCCTGGTTCCCGCCGGCACCACGATCGGTTGCGGAGCCGGGGGCGGCGCGGCGCTGGCTTGCGCATTTGCAGGCGGCGGAGGTGCGGACGCGGATCCACCCTGCGCTCCCTCGCTATTCGTGGGTGCTTCGTTTGCATTCGCCCCCGCAGCCACATTCAGATTGTTCACCACCGTGCGCACGTCACTCACCTGCGAGGCGTCCTTCGCGGCCGCGTCACGCATACTTTGATCGCCAACTGTGCCTGAAAGTGTGACGGTTCCATTGTTCGCCGCCACCGAAATCGGCTGCGCCGTCAATGTAGAATCTGCCATGATTTTCTTCTGTACTTCGGTCGCCAGGGCTGCATCCGTGGGCTTTTTGCTGCAACCCGTAGCCACGAAAACCGCCACCGCCGCCATCAGCGGCAGTCCGAACACACTCAATCGTAGTTTGCCGATCATGCTTCCTCCACGTTTGCAGGATTGATTCAATGCCTTCATCCTGTCAAGCGTTTGGATGCGCCATAATAGCCGCGAGACAGCTCACTGTCCGCCTCCGAAAGGCGCTTCCCGGCCTGAAAAAGGCCCTCGCGCAACCGATTCTCGAACCTATAATCACTGTTGAGAGAGCCAATCCAGATGGGAAACAGCAATCGACGAACGGCCGTGGTGGTGTTGGGTTCGCTTGCGCTGATCGTCCTGCTTTTCTTGATCGCAGAAAATGCCTTCAACCTGAAATTCCTCTCGCCGGAAAATACCGGCTCCATTCTCCTGTTTACAGCACTTTCGGGCATTAGCTTCCTGCTGTTTCTCATGCTCGTCGTCCTGCTGGTGCGAAACATTCTGAAGCTCTACGCCAGTGGACAAAGCCGCGTTCTCGGATCACGCCTGCGTGCCCGCATGTTGTTGGGGGCGCTGCTGCTCTCCGTCGTCCCTGCATTTTTCATGTTGTCGTTTAACTATCTGTTAATGAACCGCTCGATCGACCGCTGGTTCTCCCAGCCCGTCGTCCGCCTCCGTGATGAATCCATGCAGTTGGCCATGGAGATGTCTCGATACGCCGGTGACAACGCCCGGGCAGAGGCGGAGTCGCTGGCCCACGAACCCGCCGTCATCTCTGCCGATCTACCCGCACACCCGCAGCCGCTGTTGGAGCTTTTTCGCCGGCATAAGATCACCCTGCAAGGTGGATTTGTAGCGATGTACCGCGACGGAAAGGTCATCGATCAGTACCAGCTTCCGACCGACGGCGGCACTGTCAGCCTGCTCTCCAGTGTTCGGCCCAACGAACAGGCGCAGGTGATGCCGAAACAAGTGTCTCTTTCCGACGAAATCCTTCGAGCCGCCGAGCGCACCGATGATCCCATTTTGAGGATTGGCCAGGCGGCTTACTCTGTCGGGGATGCTTCATCGTCAAACGGCGTGGTCGTTGTGGTGGGTTTGCCGCTGCCTCCCGACGTAGGCATGGCAGTACACGATATCGCAAGCGGCACCGAACGATATTGGACCCTGTTGCGAGCGCGCCGTCGAGTTCGTCAGACCTATCTGCTGGTCCTTCTTCTTCTGACCGGATTGACCTTGTTTGTCAGCAGCTGGCTGGCGCTGTTTCTTTCCAAGCAGGTCACCCGGCCAGTGGAAGCGCTTGCCGATGCGATGGATGCCATGGCATCCGGGGATTATGGCTCGCGCGTCGACATTGCCGCCTCCGGGGAGTTGGGCGAGTTGATGCGTTCGTTCAATCACATGGCGACGGATCTTGAAAATAGCCGGACCCAGCTGGAATCCTCAACATATAAGCTTTCCGAAGCAAACGCCGCCATCGATGAGCGGCGCCGTGAACTGGAAACCGTCCTCGAAACCATTCCCAGCGGCGTTGCTACGCTCGACAACGATCTGAGAATCCTGCGGGCGAATCGTGCGTTCTGCGAAATGCTCGATCCCCTCGGCGAACTTCCCATCGAAGGCCAGCCGATTCAATCGCTGTTTCCGACGGAGTCGGCGCTTGAAATTGGCCGCGTCCTGCGCCGCAGCCGCCGCCTGCCCACCGTGTCGACAGAAATCGAAGCGCAAAGCTCTCGCGGCCCGCTGCATTTGATTTTTACCGTCACCCAGCTCCGCGGTTCCCTTCACGGGCATCTTGTAGTGATGGACAACGTCACAGATGTATTGCGCGCGCAAAAACAAATGGCTTGGAAAGAAGTCGCGCAGCGCGTCGCCCATGAAATCAAAAACCCGCTGACGCCGATCGCACTTTCCGCCGAGCGTATCGAGCGCCACATCGATCGCGGCCTTACTGAGGATTCGTCGCAGGTGTTGCGCAGTGCGACAGAGGTGATACGCTCCTCAGTCGAAACATTGCGCCAGCTGGTCGATCAATTTGCCGCCCTCGCCGACTTTCCCGCAGCCAACCGAACCCCGACCGACCTGAATCGCATCGTTGAAAACACATTGACGCTCTTCGCCGGCCGCTTGGAAGGAATTGAAGTCCGGCTGCACCTGGCGGAAAACCTTCCTCCGGTCATGGCCGACGCAGAAGCCTTGAAGCGCGCTTTCAGCAACCTCATCGACAACGCCGCGGAAGCTATGCAGTCGACACTTCTACGCGTCTTAACCGTGCGCACAGGAACCAACGAAACTCAGACCATGGCGGAAGTCGTCATTGCCGATACCGGCCACGGCATCACCGATGAAATCCGCGAACGCCTGTTTCTGCCATTCTTCTCCACTCGGCGTCGTGGCACTGGACTCGGTCTTTCCATCGCCGCAAAAATTGTCCAGGAACATCAAGGTAACATTCACGTCGAAACAAATTCTCCCGCCGGCGCTCGCTTTGTCATCCAGATTCCCTTCGCAGACTCGTCATCTCTGTCGGAGATCGCCACGCCCTCGATCAGCGTGGTGGAGTGATGAATCACATTCTTGTCGTCGACGACGAGCCGGATATTCGCAGCACCCTGGAAGCAATTCTCGCCGAGGAAGGCTACACCGTCACCACGGCCGGTACTGCGACCGAGGGACTCGACTTGATCCGCGACGCCATTTTCGATGCCGTGTTGCTCGATATCTGGCTGCCGGACCAAGATGGTCTTGAGGTGTTGCAGCAGATTCGAAAATTCGACGCCGTCGCCGGACCGGAAGTCATCATCATCTCCGGCCACGGCACCATCGAGACGGCCGTGCGGGCCACCAAGCTGGGCGCATATGACTTCCTCGAAAAGCCGCTTTCCCTGGAACGCACGCTGATTATTCTGAAAAATGCAGTCGAAGCACGCCGTCTGCGCATCGAGAATCGCGAGTTTCAGCAGCAGCTCACCGCTCGTGCGCGCATCACCGGAGAAAGTGTTCCTGTCAAAGCTCTGCGGCAACAGATTCGCCTGATGGCCCCCACCAACGGTCGCGTGCTCATCTATGGTGAATCCGGCACTGGAAAAGAAGTGATCGCCCGCGCCATGCATGCGGAAAGCCAGCGCGCCGATCGCGTGTTTGTCGAACTAAATTGCGCCGCCATTCCCGAGGACTACATTGAAACCGAACTCTTCGGCTATCGCCACAGCGCTCTGCCCGGCGGTCCTCCGGAAAAGCGCGGCACTTTCGAGCGCGCCGACAGCGGCACATTATTTCTCGACGAAGTCGGCGACATGAGCCTCAAGACCCAGGCAAAAGTGCTGCGCGCGCTCGACGAGCAGCAATTCACTCCGGTCGGCGCCGCCCAATCAATTCGCATCGATGTGCGCTTGATTGGCGCGACCAACAAAAACCTGGAAGAAGAAATCGCCAAGGGAAATTTCCGCGAAGATCTTTTTTATCGCCTGAACGTGATCCCGTTTTACGTCCCGCCGCTGCGCGAACGGAAAGAAGATATTCCCCTGCTCGCGACCGAGTTGCTGCGGGAATTCGGTCGGCAGTATGGCCGGCCAAGAATGGAAATCTCCGCCGACGCGCTCGCCGCGCTGCAACTGCATCATTGGCCCGGAAATGTACGCGAGCTGAAAAATATTCTCGAGCGCGTGATGATTCTCAATCCGCAGGTGTCACGCATTGAACGCAAACACCTGCCGGTGCTCGTCGCGCGCAGTCCCGGGCGCCATCCCGAGGAATTTCCGTCGCTGCAACAGGCGCGCGAAGCCTATGAACGCGACTATATTCTGCGCAAGTTGGAAGACTGCCATGGCAACGTCAGCCGCGCCGCGGAAATTCTCGGCCTCGAGCGCAGCCATCTCTATCGCAAAATGAAAGCGCTTGGCATCCACACCAAAGAAGCATAGGATGGTGACCCATGCAAGCTGGGTGCCCCACATCTCGATGTTGGGTAATAATATACTTGACACACCACACAATCTGCGATAAATTTGATTCATGGCAAGCGAGAATCAATATCCGAAATCATTGCTCCAAGCGACTCGATACTTCTCCGATCCTGATGTATGCGTCGAGTTCGTGGCTGCGATGCGCTGGCCTGATGGCGTTACCTGTCCCCACTGCGATGGGAAGAAAGTTTCGTATCTGAAGACTCGCCGCATCTGGAAGTGCATGGATAAGGTTTGCCACAAGCAATTCAGCGTCAAAACCTTCAGCGTCTTTGAAGATTCCGCAATCTCGCTCGATAAATGGCTGATCGCCGTTTGGCTTGTCGTCAATTGCAAAAACGGAATCAGTTCGTATGAACTTGCACGCGACTTAAAGATCACTCAGAAATCCGCTTGGTTCGTTCTCCATCGCATTCGCCTTGCCCTGCGCACTAACGATTGGGGAAAAGGCAAGATGGGTTCTCGTGGAGGCCCTGTAGAGGTCGATGAAGCGTTCGTAGGTGGATCACCGAAAAACTGGCATCTGTCGAAACGTGCCAAACGGGTTCGCTTCACTCCCAGCGAAGAGAAGATCGAAGATCATAAAACCGCTGTCGTGGGATTGCTCGACCGTGACACTCGCCAGGTACGCGCCAAAGTGATTCCGAACATCAAGCGTGAAGTTCTACAGGATGCCATTCTGCGCAACGTGGTTGGGACTGTCAAAGTCTATACCGATGGAATGAAGGCCTACAGCAATCTGCCTGAGTTGCAATTCGTGCATGAGACTGTAGACCATTTGAACGAATATGTACGCGGTGAAGTTCACACCAACGGAATCGAGAATTTCTGGAGCCTGCTCAAGCGGGGATTAAAAGGTACCTACGTTGCGGTCGAGCCATTCCATCTTGAGCGGTATGTGGATGAACAGGCGTTCCGTTTCAATAATCGTGCAACCAAAGAGAATCCGATGACTGACGCGGATCGATTCATTCTTGCCTTATCGCAGATCGCGGGAAAGCGGTTGACCTATCAAGAATTGACCGGCAAGGTGGGAGAAACGGCGCTATGATTCCTTTTTCAAGTCTCGTCAGAGGCGCGGCAAAAGAAAGTAGGACGAAACTCGCGCAGGCCATGATTGATGCTCGGCTGGAAGCGGGATATACGCAGAAAGAATTAGCGGAGCTAATGGCAACTTCTCAATCGACCATCGCGCGAATTGAAAGCGGGAAAGACAAGCTGACTGTGGCAACGTTGGAGAAATGGTCCGAAGCGACAGGAAAGCAGCTAGAAATCAGGCTTGTTTAGCTTTCTTCTCGTCTTCCATTCGTTTCTGCAGTTCCGTCTTCGATACCTTCATAATCGTTTTCATGGCATCGGTGAATTTGGCGAATTCTGGATTCTTCGGAGGCGCTTTCATGTCGTTATACCCATAGTTGAACTTTTTCTTTCACTCCTTCATGCGATGCCTCTGTGATGAATCTTTGTATAGCGTGCACGGCATGTTTTGAACCAATGGAAAATTCAACGTTACACGACGAACATCCCACTGGGATGGCGGAGTCTTTAAGAATGCGAACCGATACCGCGCATCGAGGACAGGTCAAGAGAATGCCCTTAATGTCGTTCGGATCTAGAAGTGAAACTTGTTCAACAGTCATCGTTCACCTTTGGCGTTATCATAGCGCAACAGGAGAATACAATCATGGTGCGGCTTGATGATCTTATCGGACAGAGAGTGCTTATGTCGCTAGTAAATAGCGAAGTTGCTGCCTATGATGTGATACTCCACGGAGTTGAAAATGGCGGCATTTGGATAGAAAGCAAAGAGCTAGAGACGTTGCTGGGCCATCGCAAAGGAAAGCCTATGAGGATGAAGCCGTCTAAGAAGCCCGTGTTTTTCTACCCGTACCACCAGATTGCCCTTCTGATTTCATATTCGACTGATCTCTAGAGAAAAAGTCGCGAGGCAGAACGATCATTCTTAGGCGTTCCTCAATAGAAATAGGAACCGCCTTGCGTATGATTTTTATAGCTTGCGTTCGTGGGATCACTTCTTAATCCCCGTCCTGGGATCGATACCCTTTGCGTGACACAAATTGATTAGAACCTCAAGGGGAGCATGAGTATGAATCTTTGGGATGGCGTGAAGCAACATCCCAAACTCTTGTCTCGCGTCAATCAGAGGGTTGATTTTATACTTTCTTAAGAAGTTCGCCTGCTCCCATGCATACATGTCAGCGGCCTGCAATCCCGCAAAGTCGCTCTTGTTTCTGTAAATCGGACAGGCTTCGCCCTCGTCAATCATGAGATCAGTAAACTTCCCCTGTTCAAAGTCCCCGCTTTCAAAAATGCATTCCACGGGTTCACTTACCTGAAATGCTCGCTCCCAAGTGTGCACGTTCTCCATGCACATACGTGCTCCTAATGCGTAGGGAGGAACCACGGACCTCAAATCCAACAGTGAACTCACGCTTTCATATATTTCAAGGTCGATTATTGTCGAGATGCCACAAAGCACTCCGCACATCTGTATATTTGTGAGCACCCGGAGAAAGAGCATGGCCTTATCGGCATTCTGCGCTATAGAAATGTAATCCTGACGCGCGTTCTTTTGCTGCTTATAGCTATCAGGACGCTCTAGCGCCGCGACAAACTCCGACATATGGAAGGGAAGAACGACTCCAAAGTCTGCGTGGGCTAGCTCCCAGCTCTTTTCAAATAGCTTCCATTGTCCGTAATTTGCTATGTAACCGGAAACCACGACGCGCGGCTGATCTTTCGCGTTTCCCGAAGCGTCGAAATATGCGGTAAACAATGCCATTAGACGAGTCTCTGGTTTGGCGTTATTCACAAACAACGCTGCCGCCAGTCTATCGACTGAGCGCGAATCCACCAATGGAAAGGATTCTATCCACTCAATTTCCGGAAAGACTATTGTAGATAGTCGATCAACCTCGCTGACTTCGCAGTCATATGGTGCAGAGTCGAGCAACTGCCCTGTCACGGCAGTTTCAGTTTGGGTCAAACGGGTATGGTGTGTCAAGTATATTCACCCCCGATGTTGAGATGTGGGATTGTAGTAGGCTCGCACTACGAATCGCTCCGGGTGCCGCTATTCTTCGCCTGAATCCTTCGCCTGTTGATGTTTCCCCAAACTCTCCAACTGGTTGCGCCAGTCCAGTGAGTCCAGAAACGCGCTCGATCCGCGCCAGTCATCCGCGATCTTCACGAACAGTTCCAGATGCACCTGCACACCCAGGAACGATTCCAGTTCCTTGCGCGCCGCGATGCCAATCTGCTTCAGCATGGAACCGCCCTTACCGATCAAAATTGCTTTCTGTCCCGAGCGTTCGCAAAAAATCGCCGCCGAAATTTTCGTCAGCGGCTTCGGCTTGGGCTTGCCCGGCAGTGGCGCGCGCATCTTTCTCTCTTCAAATCGCTCAATCACCACCGCGCTTGAGTAGGGCACTTCCTCGCCCGTCAAATTCAAAATCTTTTCGCGAATGATTTCCGCCGCCAGAAAACGCTCCGGCTGATCCGTGAACTGCCCCTTGCGAAAGTGCCGTCGCCCCTCCGGCATGTACTCCACCAGCTTGTCGACCAGCCGTTCCAGCCCATCCCCACCGCGCGCGGAAATTGGAATCACCTCCGCATAATTGTGTAGCGCGCTGAATTGCGCAATCAGCGGCAGCAGCGATTCTTTCGAGTCAATCGCATCAATCTTGTTCAGCACCAGAAATACCGGACACTCCAGCTTCTTCACCATTTCCAGAATGTAAACGTCTTCATTCTCCAGCGAGTGCTGCGGCGACCTGTGCGGTTCGGCCGCCGGCGCAGCAATCTCTTCTCCCGCAGGCGCATCCAGATCGATTTCCGTCACTTTTTCTTGTACCGCAGGCAGGCGCAACCGCCGCGTCACATCCACCACATGCAGCACCACATCGCGCGACTCCAGCGCGTCATACACCTCTTGCAGCATGCGCTTGTCCAGCAGATTAGTAGGCTTGTGCACGCCCGGCGTGTCCACAAAAACGATCTGCGCTGCAGGCCGGCCCTTGTGCTCTTTTTTCTCAGCCCTCCCCCATTGCCCCTTTTGCCCTTTCACCGCGTCCACTTCCAGCACCCCGTGGATGCGGTTGCGAGTGGTCTGCGGCTTGCGCGTAACAATGGCGACTTTCTCGCCCACCAGCGCATTCACCAGCGTGGACTTACCGGCATTCGGCCGGCCCAATATCGAAACAAATCCAGAACGTAAAGGCATCCCTTCTAGTATCTACCACTGTCGCTGACGCCATCAGATTCGCATGGCAACTGGTGCAGGCTTTTCAGAAGAAACGGAAAATCGACCACCAGATCGACAAGTTTTCGCCGGGTGCCTTCGAAACATTGCGCGCACACATCCTTGTTAACGGCAGAACTGTCTCCAGCCAAACGTAGACCGCGGTTTCGCCGATCCGTTGTTTTAAAAGAAAGACAAACGACCCAAAGCAAATTTGACACTGATCGTTGTATTGACGCAGATCGGAGCGCCATCGAGTGTAGTGGGTTGGTAGCGCCACTTTCGTATCGCGTCCATCGCAGCCATATCAAGAATTGGGCTGGCCGAGCCAATCACGAATGGCTCACGAATCCTCCCTTCTTCGTCAATGGTCGCATCTATCACAACCGTACCCTCCATCCGTTGCTGCCTCGCAGCCAAGGGGTAGACTGGCTGAGTCTGACTCGTAATCCGGGAGCTGGTGGTCTGGATGCCCGCCGACTTTTCCTCATCCGGCACAAGCGGCAGCCGGATCGCCGGCAAATTTGCCGGAGGCTTGGCACTCTGCAGCAAGACACTTTCACTCGGGTTCAGCGGCTCAAGAGACGCGATAGAGATCGTCAGTATCTCGACATTATCTCCTGCGACAACGACCGAGTGAGGGATTTCAAGCTCCTGGAATTCATGGATTCCGTTATAGACAGCCTCCACTGAAGCCTCCAAGTGAATCCGGAGAACTCCTCCCTGGGTGAAGTAGTCTTCTGCGAGGCACTTCGCTTTATACTTCCCGTCGCCACACTCATATTCGCTGGAAAGAACGGCTAGATCGACCCCCTTCAGCTTCTTATGTTTTAGTTTCCACTTCCTCGCAGTACCTGTATTGGGAACGATCCGAATCACCACCGCATCCAGCATCTGCCTCAGCCGCAGCGGAATGTAGTCCGAACTCCCGTATACAGTGTTCTTCCCGCCACTCTGAATCACCACATACTTATAGTCCCCGAGGGTCGCTTCTTTCCGCCACAAATCCTTCGACTCCCACCACTCCTCATACGTGCCGTTTCCGGTGAACTCCGCATCGCCGCTCGCAACATACGTGGCCTTCAAATGGAAAGGAATTCCCGAGGCTTCTAGATCGCTCAACGCTCGCGCCCGTGCAAAAAATTCCTGCGGCGTCTGCGGGTCCGGCAACGGAGCTACGGCAGTCTTTGCCGAGCTAGAGGGTGGGGTCGGCGCAGACGCGGGCGGACCTGCCGCCGGCTGTGTCTGCGCCGCCGCATACACAAGGGAGAAACCAAAGCACATCAATACAACGCCCAACATCTTCCGTCGATTCATCTTCAACAAATTCCCAGCGCCTATTTCGGGTGATGATGCAACACGGCCTTCGCAATCGCCAGCGGCGTGCTAAACAGATCGATAATTTCGTAACTCAGAAGAAAAACAAACGCGGCTGAAATCCCAGGCGACCGTTGCCAGCACTTCGTCACGATTCTCCATACAAAATCCCGATACGCCGGAATGGCAACGATACTTGCGAGCGCCACTCCAATCGCCGCACCCGCCAACAAATCCGTCGGCCAGTGAAGTCCCAAATAAATCCGCGGAATCATAATGGCCACGAACGTATATGCGAGCGCCAGAATTCCCAACCGGCGAGACGCCAGCAGTAACCCAACCCCAAGCGTGACAAACAAGACTGCATGGTCGCTTGGGAACGAGCTCCAGCCATACAACACAGCCGGTCGAAGGGCGTGCGGCAGTTTGAAGTGAAGATCCACCGTCCGCAGTGGTCTCTCTCGAAAGGGCAGCAGCAAAGCAAGAAGCCTGGCCAACACAATCCCGAATATCGCTAGCGGAATTGTCGCCGCCAACTTGCGACGTCTTTCGAGCGCCTCAACTGCGCCTCTGTCTCGCTGAAAGAACGCGACCCAGAACAACAGCACAACGGGTCCACCCTTCAGCAGGTTATGTTCTTCCATGTCGCGAAAGATCACATTCAGCAACGGCCAGCGGTCGGCAAATCGATTCACATAGGTTACGATCCCGGCGTCAAACGGATTGATCCACCCCTGCGGCCATGTAGCCGCATGCAGCAATACATGCCGAAGTACAATCAGGCACACACCGGCAAGCAAGATACTGCCTCCCGTAAGAAGAAGCAGTGCGGGTTGTGCCTTCGCAGGAACAAGCGGCAATTCCTTGGGAAGTATTGCATCGGCGGCGCCTTTACTCATCATGGCCAACGTCCTCGACCTTATAGCACACTGCAAATTGGATTGTTCTTGACGCGACTCCTGACCCCAGAACAGCGCGATTTCCCAAGAGCTCGTCTCCCGACAAACTCGCTGGGATGGGGTTCCGGGCAAAAGTGAATGAATACATCCACTACGCGTTACAAGAGGGGAATGGCGGAAAGAATGTCACCTCAGCCGCAACACTGTCAAGAAAATAGCGAGGCTGGTGAGTCGAAGGTATTGCGGTTCTTGGTTCCATCCCTGCTCATCAATCGAACCATTCACAGATCGGGTTTCGATTTTTCACGCGTTTCGTCATTGGATCGACGGGCTGAACAGCACCACGCTGCCAAATTGCTCCACGTTAGGCAGCGCCGACGAATATCCCGCAAGTTTGGCTGGATCGTGTTGGCAATCGATGCAAAGCACCGCGCATGGCGGTTGGCGATCGATCTTACTGGTAAATCTCGACGTCAAATTCTTCACCTTAAGATAGCGAAACTTTCGCGGCGCGCCGCCGTCGTCGATAATCCCCATCAAAATATATTCGTAGGCGAAGGGTCTGTCGGTGGTGTCCAGCCCAATATGTGTGCAGGACAGTTTGCGTGCGGCTTCTCCCGTGGGCAGGTACGACGGTTCCAGGCCGGTGCTTTCGCCGAAATACATTTCGTCTCGACTGCGAAACAGGATGCTTTTGGAGGTCGGGTCTGGCGGCCGGTGCAGCATCGTTCGAATTACGTTCGAGGAGAATAGCGGCCGCGTCGAGTTGAAAAGCAGCGGAGGCATCGCCACACACAGCAATAGCAACGCCAGAGAAAACGTCGCCTTGGGATAGTACTTCGACACAATAACAGCAATGATGGGACATGCAAGCACAAACAGCCCCAGATGCAGTCGCCCTGCCCATATTTCCCACTTGAACATCGCGCAATAGAGCACAAACGCCGCGATGATTCCCAGTGCTAATGCCGCCTCCGCGCTCATGGTTCGAATTGAGAACAGCACGATCGCAAAACAAGCGACCGCCAGTACCACCTGCAAGGGGTTACCCGCCAGATATTCATCCAGGCTGTACTGCGGTATCGCAAACGTTGGCCCAGGTCGAATCAGTCCCGGATCGTCCGGATCGACCCCGATGACGTGGACCGCGTCACGCACGACCGCAGTCATTCGGCGATTGACGGCAACAAACGGCGTTCCAAAATGGATTGAACTCTCTCGCAATACATTTGCCGCTACCGTCGCCGGCGTGATCCGGTTGGCCCGATATTTCAACTTTCCTTGCACATCCGGTGACGGCAGCCCAAATACGGAATGACCCAGCCGATCATTCTGCGCCCATTGGGGAATATTCAGCAGCACCATGATGCTCGCAGCCAGCAGACATGCGGGTGCGAGTTTTCTCCATGCGTTTCGTGGCGTGACGAAAAGAAGGGCGACCGCGATTGGAAGCCCAAAGACATATCCTGTCCCTTTGGTCAGGATCAGCGCACCCAGCGCAATGCCGAGGGTCATCACGATCAGCCATCGCTGCTCCCGTTGCCAGCGCAGAATCAGGAAAGCTGCAACAGCCAGCCAGAAAGCAACCAGCCAATCGTTCTTGGCTCCAGAAGCCCCCAGAATCCCCTGCGGAATGGTCAAGCAAAGCAGCGCCGACAGCAGTTGACCGCGAATCGCGCAGCCGAATTCTTCAGCGATCAAGCTGACGGCTAGAGCACTGCCTAGCGAACCGAACCATTGCACCAGATTGACGAAGCGGTCCGATCCCTGCAACAACAGCAGGTGCAGCATCGTCCATTCCGTCAGCGGCGGAGCAAAATCCTGCACATAATAATTGGTCGGAAACAGGCCCACCGACCCTTGCGCCAGCCACTGCATCACACGCGGCAAATGCTGCAGCGTCTCATCCCAGCCGCTCGGGGGCGCCACAATCGCGGTGACCCCTGTCAAAGCAAGAATCGCGACCGAACTTCCCAGCAGGAACCAATCCGTTTTCCGAAAATTTTTCCAGGAATAAGCCGCATCAGGCTTGGATGCGTTCTCGCCGCGTTCTCGGCGCAACCGATCGCGCAGAAAATCGGCGGCAAAAATGATGACCGCAGCTCCACACCACGCAATGGCAATTGTGTCCCGGCAAATCGCATCGAACCCGCTCAGCAGTTCCGTGATCAGGATCAGAGAAAGCGTCCACCAAACTGAGGCAACCAGGAACCGCTCGCGCCATTGCGGGAAGTCGCGACGAAAAATTCTCAGCCACGCGTACCAGCTGAGGAGCGGCAGAACGCAAAGCATGCTCTCTCCATCAATGAATCATGTCGAAGCAGTTCCAACATCGCGCACCAACACAACTGCCCTGGCGAGGCTCATTTCCTGGTTAGGCAAATCTTATTCGTTGTAATGCAGCAGGCTGAAGACATCCAGCCCTTCAAAGCGTTCCCGGCCTTTCAGAAAATCAAGCTCGACGGCGAAAGCCAGCCCGGCAATATCGCCTCCCAGTTGGCGAACCAGCTTGACCGTCGCTTCCATGGTGCCGCCGGTAGCCAGCAGATCGTCGACAATCACCACCCGCTGCCCGCTTTCGATCGCATCCAGGTGAATCTCCAATGCGTCGGTGCCATATTCCAGGTCATAGGTCACTCGCGCAGTCTTTGCAGGCAATTTTTTCGGCTTGCGCACCGGCACAAACCCCGCATTCAGGCGATAGGCCAGGGCCGGCCCAAAGATGAATCCGCGCGCTTCAATGCCCAGCACCAGGTCAATGTCCTTCTCAAAATAATGAGCTGCCAGCGCGTCAATCAGCATCGCGAAACCGCTCTTGTCCTTCAGCAGCGTGGTGATGTCATAAAAAAGGATGCCCGGCTTAGGAAAGTCTGGAACCGTGCGAATCAATTTCTTCAATGGCTCACAATCAATATGCAGTTGCGACATGCGGAGCGGTTCTCCTTGGTATTCGTCGTTTCGAGTGTATCGGATCGGATATATTTCTCGTGAAAATAGCGCCTGGGAAGCATGGCCTTCGGTGGCTGCGCCAGACTGGCGCGCTCACCATGCTCCTTCAATCTCAAATGCCTGTAGTCTCTCAGCCTCTGCCTCCGGCCGGTGGCGTTGTTCGATGGCGTCCACCCGAGAACCGCGCGAGCCTCGTGCCAGGGCCGCATACAGTTTGCGGATTTGCTCCTCGCTGCCGGCCGCCAGCACTTCCACGTCTCCGTCAGAAGTGTTGCGCACCCAGCCGCGCAGGCCAATTTCATACGCCTCCCGCTGCACAAACCAGCGAAAGCCTACCCCCTGCACGCGACCTTTCACAATGTAGTGGCACACCATCACAGCAAGGGCAGTGTCGCAGATGACGAGAGAAATGTGCAACCCGCAGAAGATGAATCTCGCCCGCGGATTTGCCGCGCTCAAATCACATGTGGAATCAGCGCCTTGACGCGCTGTTTGTAGTTGCTGTATTGCTGCCCGAATTCCTCTTCCATGAAGTTTTCTTCCGCATGAAACTTGATCCAGAATCCGGTCAGCATCAGCACAAAGGCCAGAAAACAACGTGCTTCTCCAAATACGATGGCCGTTCCCAGCACTGTCAGCAAAAGGCCGGAGTAAATCGGATGTCGCACGTAGGCGTAAGGTCCACTCGTCATCAGGGTGTGCCCCATCTTGACAGTTACATCGCTGCTCCAGTTGCCTCCTAGAGCAAGGCGCGCCCATATGGCCAGCACA
>DATJUD010000132.1:0-28127 GCA_035502695.1 Acidobacteriaceae bacterium | reverse complement strand
GAGCAGGATGCCGACGTGGTCGCCTTCATCCATCGCGACAGCTACTACAATCGTGATGACGAAGGTGCCGAAGATGCCGAATCCAAAAATCAGGCGGAGATCATTATCGCCAAGCAGCGCAACGGCCCCACCGGCGTGGTTCACTTGATGTATATGCCCGAGTACACCCGATTTGAAAATCCTTATAAGGGCGAAGATGCTGACGTCCCCAGTTACTAGGGCGGAAATTTCCCGCTCGCGACTCATCTCCAATTTCAAATATCTGCGGTCGTTGCTCCCCGCCGGCGATCCGCAGAAACACAAGCCTGAACACTTCGCGACAACCGATCTGCTGGCCGTGGTCAAGGCGAATGCCTATGGACATGGCCTATCGCCCTGCGCCCCCTGGCTGGTTCAGGCCGGCGCCAAGTGGCTCGGCATCACCTCCGTCGAAGAAGGCGTGGCGCTTCGCCGACTTTGTCCGAAAGTCCGCATCCTTGTTATGCGCGGCCTGATGCACGGCGAGGCCGACGCACTGATCGATGCGCAATTGATCCCCACCGTTTGGGAGCCGCAGCAGCTCGTTTGGCTCGCCGACGCTGCGCACAAACACAAGCTCGCTCTCGGCAGCGTCCCCATCCATCTTGAAATCGACAGCGGTATGAGCCGTCAGGGAGTGGCGCCCGCCGACCTCCCGCCGCTGCTGGATACGTTGCAAAATCTGCCCGCCCTGCGCCTCTCCGGCGTCTACACCCACTTCGCCTCCGCCGACATGCTCGATGCGGAGCAGAACCAACTCCAGCGCGCCGCATTCAGAAACGCGGTCGACCAGATCTTCGCCGCCGGCTTTCATCCGCAATGGATTCACGCCGGAAACTCTTCCACCCTTCTCGCCGAGCAACACCACCTCCACAACGTCATCCCCACCAAACCCGGCGCGAAAACTCTCATCCGCCCCGGCATCGCGCTCTACGGCTACGCCCCCAAATTTTCCGGAAGCGATTCCGCTGCTGCCGAAAAAGCCCGCGCGCATCTGCAGCCCGTCCTCACCTGGAAAACTGCAATCGCATCGACGCGATCCATCGCGCCCGGAACTGCCATCGGCTACAACGCCACCTTCATCGCCCCAACATCCATGCGCCTGGCGCTGCTACCCATTGGCTATGCCGACGGATTGAATCGCAAATTATCCAGCACCAATGCCTCTCCCGGTGGCCACGTGCTCATCCATGGAATTCCGGCCCCAATCCTGGGCCGCGTGTCGATGGACTTAACCGTCGTCGACATCACCCACATCCCCAACGCCGCCACCGGCGACGAGGTCGTCATCATCGGTGAACAGGGCGGGGGCGAACAGCACGCGCAGCGCATCACCGCCGACGATCATGCCCGCTGGGCCGGCACCATTCCCTACGAAATTCTCTGCGCCATCGCCGCCCGCGTGCCCCGTATCACCTCGGAATAATCCTGTCACTGCTAGCATTGAAGCAGCATGCTCAAAACGCTGTACGCACGATGGATGTACGCCTGGGAAACGAAGCTGACGACGCGGGATACCAATCGCATTGTCCGCCCGCTGGAGTGGGGATTTGACTGGCTGGAAGACTGGATTGCCGCGCGCAACCTGCCCATCCGCGACGCCATCGCCAGCGGTGATCCATCGCAGTCCCACGCCGCAATGCTCGCCATCAATGAAAGCATCATCGCCGCATCCGAGCAGTTCTACGGCTACACCACTCCGACGGATTTTCGCCTGGAAGAACGTCATCCGCAGTTGTTTCCGACCAATGTGCGGCCAGAAACATTGCGTCAAGATGCAGAACTAAAACATTTAGCCGCCGAAGGCAAGTTGCCCAAGGCGCAGTTTCTCCGCTTCACCTCCCCGCTGCGCACGCCTTATCCGGAGAACGATCAGGTCAACGCGCGCTGGTATCCTGCGCCACTCGAAAAGCAACAAGGCAAGCCGAAACAAGCAATCATCGTGATGCCGCAGTGGAATGCGGATGCCTTCAGCCACAATGCTCTGTGCACCCTCTTCAATCGCTTTGGAATTTCGGCGCTGCGACTGAGCAAGCCCTTCCACGATATTCGCCGCCCCGCGGAACTCGAGCGGTCCGACTACGCCGTCAGCTCCAACATTGGTCGCACACTGGCCGCCTGCCGCCAGGCCGTCGTCGATATTCGCAGCTGCCTCGACTGGCTGCAGCAGCAGGGCTACGAACAGTTCGGCGTGCTCGGCACCAGCCTCGGCTCCTGTTATGCGTTTATCGCCAGCGCGCACGACGCGCGCCTGCAGGTCAACGCATTCAACCACGCTTCTCTATGGACCGGCGATGTGGTGTGGACCGGCCAAAGTACCCGCCACGTGCGCGCCGCCTGTGAACAAGCCGGTCTCACCCACAACGATCTGGTGCAACTTTGGAGCGGCGCCAGCCCCATGGTCTACATGGATCGCTTTGCCTGCATCGCGCCGGAGCAACAAAATCCACGATGGCCAAAAAAGCTGGCGCGCGTCATCTACGCTCCCTACGACCTGACCTTCCTGCGCGAATTTTCCGAAGGCGTGCTGCGAGAATTTCGCGCCCGCGGCGTCCACTTCGACGCAAAAATTCTCCCCTGCGGCCACTACACTACCGGCGAAACTCCCTACAAATATATTGACGGCTGGTACCTCGGATCCTTCGTCTACAACGCCTTCAAAAAACTTGCGCAACAAGCCGTCGCCCAGCCGCAGAATCTGCGAACCGAAAAGGAACTTATCTCCCAGTGATCGCGTAGATTCGGATGCGATATTGTGCAGGCGTGAAATCTCAAGTTCAGTGAATCGGCCTGATTCAAAGGAAAGCCCATGTCCATTCCATATGCCTTGCAAGGTATTTTTCAAACCCTCCCCGCCAACACGCAATCGTTCGTGCTGCGCGACTACGAAGTCCGCAAAAAATCCTGCCTCTTCGCCTACTTCTTCTGGTTCTTCTTCGGCTTCCACTACCTCTACCTCGGCCGCATCGGCATGCAGTTGCTCTACTGGCTGACCATCGGCGGTTTCGGCTTCTGGATGTTGATCGATCTGTTCCGCATTCCCGGCATGGTGGAGCGCAACAATGAAGACATCGCGCGCGAATTGATGGCCCAATATCAGGCCATGCGGGTCGGGTACAGCCTTCGCTAAGGGTCAGCCGCCGCAGCCGCATTTCCTCATCGAACTCCTGCTCTCACTCTGGAAATTTCCCGCGTCCAAACAATTCTTCTGTGCCGATTGCGAAAAGCCCTCCCGCGGTTTATCAGCGGGATTCCACATGTGGGCCTTTCGATTTTTCCTCGCCCCAAAACATGGATAACAGTCGAAGAGCGCAACTGTTCGCGGACTTCTGTGTTCAAAAAACCGTGCGCCGTAGCCGCTTGCACGGATTCGCAGTTTCATCGCGGATCGCATGAATCCTGACAATCACTCACTGGAGGAATGATGAAAAAACGGCTTCTTCTTTTCGTATCCACCGCCATACTCGCATCCAGCATGATGGCCTCTGCCCAGGTGTATGTCCATATCGGGCCGCCCCCACCCGCACCGCGAGAAGTCGTCCCCGCACCCATGCATCGCGGCTGGGTGTGGCAGGCCGGATATTATCGCTGGGATGGACGCCGCTACATTTGGGTGCCCGGCCGGTATGTAGCCCCGCCGCGCGGCTATGGCTATTGGGTGCCCGGTCACTGGCGTTACACCAACCGTGGATATGTCTGGGTGCCCGGTCACTGGAGATAAACCTTCCCGCTCGATCCATCCGCGGCTCAGTTAGCGCGGATGGATGGTTGTCGCAGTCGTATCGCAATAATGTGTCACTCTGAGGTTGCTGCGGCAGCCTCAGAGTGAAAAGCTTCTTGAACTCATCATGTCCCGAAAAATAACGACATCGCGCAGAATGAATGGCACAATATCAACCCCATCCCGGTAGGTTAGAATTTCAGTATGCCTACCAACCGCATGCCTCTCTCGCTCGCTCAGTCCGACCCCGAAATTTCCGCCGCCGTCCAGCATGAAGTCGTGCGCCAGCACGAAGGCCTGGAGATGATCGCCTCGGAGAACTTTGTCAGCCAGGCGGTGCTGGAGGCGGCCGGTTCGGTCTTCACCAACAAATATGCGGAAGGCTACCCCGGCAAGCGCTACTACGGCGGCTGCGAGTACGCCGACGTGGTCGAAAACCTGGCGCGCGACCGTGCCAAACAGCTCTTCGGCGCAGATCACGCGAACGTGCAGCCGCACTCCGGTTCGCAGGCCAATGCCGCTGCCTACATGGCGATCATTCAACCCGGCGACACCATTCTCGGCCTCGACCTCGCCCATGGCGGCCACCTGACCCACGGCCACAAATTAAATTTTTCCGGCAAGCTCTATCGCGTCGCCAGCTATGGTGTCCGCAAGGATACGGAAGTTATTGACTACGACGAGCTGGAACAGATTGCCGAGCGCGAAAAGCCGAAGATGATCATCGGCGGCGGCAGCGCCTATCCCCGTACTTTCGACTTCGCGCGCATGCGCCAGATTGCCGACAAAGTCGGCGCTTTCTTCGTCGTCGATATGGCACACTTCGCCGGCTTGGTCGCCGCCGGTGTCCATCCCTCGCCCGTACCGCACGCCCATATCGTCATGACCACCACTCATAAAACCTTGCGCGGGCCTCGAGCCGGACTCATTCTTTGCCAGCAGGACCTCGCCGCCAGCGTCGATCGCAGCGTATTTCCCGGTCAGCAGGGCGGCCCACTCATCCACATCATTGCCGCCAAAGCCGTGGCCTTTAAAGAAGCTCTCCAGCCCGAGTTCAAAGACTACGCCAAACAGATCGTCTCCAACGCCAAAGCGCTCGCCGAATCCCTCATGGCGGAAGGCTATCGCGTCGTTTCCGGCGGCACCGACACGCACCTGATGCTGGTCGATGTCTTCGTCAAGGGCATGTTCGGCAGCGAAGCCGAAAAAGCTCTCGGCGAGGCCGGCATCACCGTCAACAAAAACGCCATTCCCTTCGACGCAAATCCGCCGATGAAGCCCAGCGGTATTCGCGTGGGCACACCCGCGCTCACCACCCGCGGTATGCGCGAAGAAGAAATGCGCGTCATTGGCCGCTGGATTGTCGAAGCTCTCGAGCATCGCTCCGACCCTGCCCATCTCGCCAAAATTCGCGCTAAAGTGCTCGACCTGGCTGAGCAGTTTCCGCTCTACGGATGGCTGCGCGAACCCGCGAGTGTCGGCGCCCGATAAATATCCACGCCCAACCAGCCCGCTCGCAACCTGCGCCGCGCCATCTGCACCGAAACCGCGGAAATTGACCCCAATCGGCCCCACCGCCATTTACAATTTTCTTCCAACAGGAAAAGATGGTGCGCAGTGGCCCTTTTCCGCCTTCCCATCATCGAACTTGCGTGGAGGTCTCTATGTCGGACAGCATTTTGCCGGTGCTTCTGGTTGCCGCTTGCCTCGGAGGATTAACCGGGCTCCGCACCTTCACTCCCATCACCGTTCTCGCATGGGCACTGCATTTGCGCTACATGCATATCCCCGGCAGTTCCCTTCACTTTCTCCACACCTGGGCCGCGGTCATCATCCTCACCATTCTCGCCTTCGGAGAAATCGTCATGGATAAAATGCCGTCCACTCCCAGCCGACTCAAGCCGCCCGGAATGATTGGCCGCGTCATCTTCGGATTTATTTGCGGCATGGTCAGCGGCCAGGCCTGGGGCGCAAACTGGGAAACCTGCGCGGCGATCGGCGTCGTCTGCGCAATTCTCGGTGCGTTCATCGGATATGAAATCCGCAAAGGCTGGGTCCATACTTTCCACTGGCATGACCTGCCGGTCGCGCTCATTGAGGACCTGGTCTGCATCGGCGGCAGCATTCTGGTCGTTTCACGCGCCGTCTTTCTCGCGTATTAATTGCGTCCGCACCATCCCGACCAACTCCACAAGAAGGCCCTATGTCTCCAGTAACCGCAGCGAATCATTACGACGCCGTCATTCTCGGCTCGGGACAAGGTGGCAACCCTCTCTCGAAAGCGCTCGCCCAGGCTGGATGGCGCACCGCAATGATCGAGCGGAAATTTGTCGGAGGCACCTGCGTCAACACCGGCTGCACTCCCACCAAAACCATGGTGGGCAGCGCCCGCGTCGCATACATGAGCAGTCGCGCAGAATATTTCGGCATCCACGCCCAGGTCACCGGCGTCAGCATGGCGCGCATCCTCGAACGTAAAAATGAGATCGTGATGCAGGGTCGCAACAATAATGAGAAAGCGCTTCTCAGCACCAAAAATCTCGACCTCATCTACGGTGTCGCGCGATTCACTGGACCCAAATCCATCTCCATAAAGAAAAACAACGGCGAAGAACTCAATATCACAGCCGACAAAATTTTCATCGACACCGGCGCGCGCCCCACAATGCCTTCCATCGACGGATTCGATCAGGTGCAGTCTCTGCCGAACATTCTCGACAACGCTTCCATCATGGAGCTGGACCATCTTCCCGAACATCTGCTGGTTCTCGGCGGCGGCTATATCGGTCTGGAGTTTGGTCAGATGTTTCGCCGCTTCGGCAGCCGCGTCACCATCGTTCAAGCTGGCGCAGAGCTGCTCTCGCATGAAGACACCGACATCGTCGACGAAGTCACAAAGATTCTTCGCGAAGATGGCATCGACATTCTGCTCAACGCAAAAACGCAGCGCATCCGCGGAGACAAAAATAAAATCACGCTGGAAATCCAGCTCGGCAACGACCGCCAAACCGTGGAAGGAACACATCTTCTCGTCGCCATCGGTCGCACGCCAAACACCGACGAGCTCAATCTCCCGGCAGCCGGAATCGCGACGGATGATAAAGGTTTCCTTCGCGTCAACTCCAGCCTGGAAACCAACGTCCCCGGCGTTTACGGCATTGGCGACGTCAAGGGTGGCCCCGCGTTCACTCATATCTCCTACGACGATTTTCGCATCCTGCGCGACAACCTTCTCCAGGGCAAGCACCACACGACTGAAGGACGCATGCTTCCCTACACCGTCTTCATTGACCCGCAACTCGGTCGCATCGGCATCACAGAAAAAGAGGCGCGCGAACAGGGCATAAAAATTCGCGTCGCCAAGATGCCGATGACTTTCGTGGCCCGCGCCCGCGAATTCGGCGAAACGCGCGGCCTCATGAAGATCCTCGTCGATCCGGATTCAAAGCAGATTCTCGGCGCAGCCATCCTCGGCATGGAAGGCGGCGAAATGGCAGCCATGGTGCAACTCGCCATGATGGGCAAAATCCCATACCCCGTATTGCAAGAAGGAATCTTCAGCCACCCAACCCTCTCCGAATCCCTCAACGTCATCTTCGGCCACTTCGAAGATTGACAGGTGACAAGCCCGGCGCTTCTGTACCTCGCCAGTTAAGTAACGCCAGCGCGTTGATTGGAACTACCTCTTCGGCTCTGAAGCCTCGTGGACTCCAACTCCCGCTATACGGCTTCGAGAAGCGCGAGCAATAAGTTATTTCGCGGCGTCGGAACGTTGTGCTTCCGTCCATAGCGAACGATGACGCTGATGCGAGCGTCCGTCTCCATCGGGCGGCCAGCCAGGCGGTCGGCCAAAAGCGAGTTCACAGAATCGACAGGGAAATTGCGGTATTGATGGAGCACTTTCTGCGGCAGATCCTCATCGAGGATTGCTCCTACAGCGCGGCCGACTGCGGCGCACTCACGCACCACCTCCAGCGTCTCCTTACCAACCGTCTCATCCCGAAAAACCCCAGCAGGTTTGCCCAAAATCGCAGAGATCGAACCGGCGGAGTTGATACAAAGTTTGCGCCAGGCGGCGGAGAGGAAGTCAGCGGTCAGGGTGATCTGCGCGGCTGACCCACGAAACAGGTCCGCGAAAGCATGGCCAAGCTCATCCGACTGCAGGAACAGCTCGGCGGGCCCGCGTTGCCGCACGCTCTCCGGTGCTTGGCGCTCGGCAGGGCAATCGATAATGACCGGCACGATCTTCTCCATCGGCACATAGGCGGCGAAGCGCTCGCGATGCTCCACTCCATTCTGAATCACCGCAACGGGAGCACATTGCCCGCAGAGATGTTCGATCCATGCTCCGGCGCCAGCAGCATCGTACGTCTTGGTGGCCACCAGCACCCAATCGACCGGGTCCGCCTGGGTAGGGCTGGTGAGGTTCGTGTAGCGAATGTCGATGCTACTTTCAGGCGTCTCCACATGCAGGTGCGGCAGAGGACGTCTCGTGCACAGGAGTAGTTCGTGCTGTTCGGTCGACTGGAGTAACGCCGCGAGGACAGATCCGATTGCACCCGCTCCGACGATTGCGATCCGTGCCATAACACCATTATGGCAGCAGAACCATCCTGCTCGGGTGCCCCATGCAACCGTCCTCTGCTGGAGTGGGGTGAAGAAAGTTTGTCATCCCGGAAAGAAGCCCTGTCATCCCAACCGAAAGCCGCCTGCGCGGCCGGCGTGGACGGACCCGCTGCTCCCACTCGCACCAAGAAAAACGAGGGTGCCCCATCCTTCGCGCCCTTTGCGAAGGGTGGGACTGAAAAACTTTGTCGTCTCCAGTCTCCCTGTCATCCCAACCGAATGACCTCGGTCGCGTCAGTTCCGTTCTACTTTGTCTTGCGCTTCTCTATCTCGCCAGCTGAGTAACACTACGGCGTTTATCGTCAATAATCGAGCAAACGGCCGCTTTGTTCATCAGAAATGCTTTCGGTGGACACCTATGAGGAGGCCTGCGCTCACGCCTATCGACTGCTGGTGGCCCGACATGAAGTTGTAGTCATAAGCCGGTTCAAGATACCAGCCGAAACGGTGTCTACCTGTTGGCCAAAACATGAAGTCCCCCGCAACCTCACCCGCAATCGAGTTCGACTTCGCTCCGTTCTGGCGAAGATAGACCCACTCCGGGCCTACCCCCAGCATGAACTCGGCCTTGCGCGTCAGCGTCCACGGCTTCTTGAAGAGCAGGTCTGTGTCCCACTCGGTCGAGTTCCTTGTGAAGAACGGCGATACACCCGCCTCCAATTCCAGCCAGTTTTCGATAGGGGTCGTCTCTGCGGCGAGATTGGGCGCGAAGCTCGCAACTCCTCCGGTGGTGTTCCAACTCATTGCCGCACCAAGCTCCAGGATGACGCTGGGGTCATCATCAAGTGGCTGCTCGGTTTGTACTTGTGCGCGAGCGCAAGGTGCAGCAGCCGCTATCGCGAATAAAACCAATAAGAGCAGCGTCGACCGACTCATAACCACAACGCTACAGCCTATAGTGGCTATAGGGTCAACCATGAACAGAATCTTAAAAATCGGCGATTTGGCCAGGCATACCGGAGTGAAAGTCGTCACCATCCGTTATTACGAACAGGCAGGCTTACTACCCGCGTGCGAGCGCTCTGCCGGCAACTACCGCGTGTATGCGTCAGAACATTTGAACCGATTGCGATTCGTGCGGCGATGTCGAGAGCTTGGCTTCTCAGTCGAGCAGATCAAGAACTTGTTGTCGCTCTCCAACGCTGAATTGCCATCTTGTGCAGACATCTGTGAAGTAGCCGCGGATCACCTTCGCGACGTCGAGTCAAAGATTGCCGATCTCACGCGCCTTGCTTCTGAACTTCGACAAGTCCGCAATTCCTGCAACAGCAAACGTCCGAGCAGAGAATGCAGAATTATCGCCACGCTGGCCGGAAGCTAGTAATGTCTCGCTCTTCCTCTCGTCGTGGCGATGATCGGTAATGCTGAATTCGGCTTGTGTCTTAGATTGCTGGGCGACCAATACCTATCGCGCTCCCCATGCTGGTCGCCCACCCCTAGAAAAACACTTTTCGTTGGCGTATCCGCAATTCTGAAATTGATACAATGGAGGTAAGCACTCCCCTGGAGCCTTCCTCAAGCCAGCGTATTTCCCTCGATCGCACCGGGTTTTCGGCGACGGATTTTCGTTTTTTTGCTAAAAACCCGCCGCGAAAGCAAAAGTACTTGAGGTTTCCACCTCATGGCGCGCCAATCAAAGCGCTTACCGCAAAAACAGCCCTGCACAATCCTTCAATTAGCCTGCATAATCCTTCAATTAGCCTGCATAATCCTTCAACTACCGACCGAATCGCAGCCTCCCCTACGGTTGCAAATCAAACGCCGGCCGCAAACTCCCATCCATATAAAACGGCACCGACGTGTGCTCGTGCACGATCCGCCATTCTCCTCCCTCGCGCTCCAGGCATAGTGTCTCGCGCATCCAGAAACTCACCCGCTGATCGGCGCCTTTCTTCAGCCCGTCCATCCGCATATATCCATGGCAAAACGCGAGGTCCCCCGACACGCGAACCTCAAACTCCTGCGGCGTAATCTCGATCGGTCCGTCCCACGTATCGAGCCACGCCTGCATGTCCGCCATATTGATGCCGCGATGAACCAGTGGCGGAGCCAGACTGAAAATCGCCGCATCCGCCGTATAGGGAGCGGCCAGGTTGTGTACGTTCTTATCGTGACGTGCTTTCTTCATGCCGTCGATGACGGTGAGAATTTCGGCTTTCTCTTTCGTGACCTGATCCTGCAGCTCAGCGGTTGACATTGTGTTTCTCCTTTCTTGATTTTCCGTGGAATGGCTCTGCGGGCTCGACGCTCTACACCGTCGGAACTGCGATCTCGATGACATTCTGATCTTCTGGAGTTTCTCTGGGGTCGGTCACGTAGTGTTCAATGCAAAAGTCATCGCGCAATGGAATCTTCTTCTCCGCAACAATTTCGAAAACACGACGAGATGCATCCGGCAAATCTGCAAATCGCCCCGTCAAAACGAATTGGCTGTATTTCCCGCCCTTGAATCGCGTCGATCGAACACCATCAGGAAGATCCTTCGGCTCTTCGGCGACGGATACGCCTGCTCGATAGATTTTCGGTCCTACCTTATATAGGCTCGTGTATCCGGTGATTTTGTTGTGTTCGGCAATCTCATCCGTAAGTTTGTGCAGTTGTCCCCAGGCCTCGGGTGCGCTGGTCATGAACGGCCCAACTGCCTCCACGTAGACATAATGCATTTCCGGCCAGGTTACCGTCTCAGGTTCCTGCGTGAGTTTCATCGATTCTGCTTTTGCAATTGCCATGATGTTTTCTCCTCTTCTTCGGATGGTGTGAAAAGCATTTCCAGATATCTGCGTCGATGATTCCTTCAAGCGAATTGCTGAACCATACCTGCCATCTCAATCGGCCTGCGTGTATGTAGAAGGCGTGCCGTCCGACCATTCGAGTACCGGAACCATGAACTCAGTGATCGGTTCGGGAGCGCCGCGAAATTGAGGGTTCAACAATACCGGAGATCCCGGCAAATCCGCGCCCCAGCTCGAAGGTTTCGTCAGCGGGACATAGAACATCAGATGGGAACGCCAATGGCCGATACCATCGCCGAGGTACCCTTGCTTCGACATCATGTAACTCATCGCGCCGGGCACTAACGTCGGGAGTTCTTTCGCGTTCAGCGCAGCTCGTACGCCTTCCATCACCTGATCTTTTGAAAGTCCGCGAAGGACCAGATCCGTCCTTTTCAGCGTCAAAGGCAAAATGCAGCGTGCGGCCGGAGGATTGAAACAGATCGGCCCCCGCATTTTCGGATTCCAGAACTGCGGGGCATCGAAGGGGGACATCCATCCCCGTTCAACGACGCACACGAAGCCGTTTTTGCCTTCGACCGCGGTTGTGTATCCGTGCCGCCCCAGAACCATCACCGTGGCATCGCGCGAGATCGACTGCGGAGCCGCACTGCGCGCCAGCGCAATCTCCGCATTTCGATCGGTCATCAGATACTGCTGGACCGGAGCCATGCTGCGATACAACGCTGTGCGATCCTGTGCTCGCGCCGGCAATACCGCGCTCAACACCACAGCCATCACGAAGAAGCACCACCCATTTACCTCGACTGTTCTCTTGTTCATGCCGTTTTCCTTTGCTCCGAACGATTGAAAAGCATTTCCAGATATCTGCGCAGATGGTCGAGGCACGCCGCAGCCACTTCCGGACCGCCCTCCGCTTTGGCCAGGATGAATGCGCCCTGAATCACCGCCTGCATGTAGAGCGCCAGGCTCTCTGCCGTCCATCCTGGATTCATGCGATGTATGTGCGTTGCTTTTGTGATTTCCAGTTCGAGCATGGCGACGTGTTCGCGGATGCTTTTGTCGCAGGCGTCTCGAATCGAAGGATGGGTCTCGTAAATTTCCTGCACCATGGTGCCGACCAGGCAGGTAAATTCCGGCAATGCGCCTTGCAGAATCGCTTTGCGAAAATCCACATACGCCAGCAGGCGATCGACCGGATCGGGCAGCTCGTTATACGGCGCGGATCGAAACAGCTCGCCCGTCATCCCATCCCAATATTCCGCCGCCGCCAGCGCCATTTCTTCCTTGCTCTTGAAATGATGGAAAAAACTTCCTTTCGTCAGCCCCGCCGCCTCGCAAACATCTTCAATGCGCGTCGCCGAGTACCCTTTCGCGCGAATCACCCGCAGCGCCGCATTCAATATTTTTGTTTTCGACTCGTGCTGTACAACCCCCGTTCCCATCTCCCCTCCCAACGCCAATCTCCCATTGCAAAATTACCATACCGATCGGTTGGTATGCATGTCAATCTTTTTGTTTTGCACAGCATAAATATCAGAATATAGATGGGTTGCACCAGTTTACGTGAGATGAGACGGTTTAAAGATGCTGCCACGAAGCGCAAGAAATTAGCAGGCGGCCTGTAAGCCGAATTTTGTCGAGGACGATCATTCCTCTAGGCGTCGCATTACTGCGAACGCTCATAGCGACCTACCCGCGGGTTTGGCGCGCCGGGCCAGCACGCGCGTCGAGGCTTGCGCCGCAACGCTTCCCGCCTATTTGGTCTTGCTCCGTGTGGGGTTTACCATGCCTCCGACCTTACAGCCGAAGCGGTGCGCTCTTACCGCACCTTTTCACCCTTACCTCATCCTTATGAGATGCGGCGGTATTTTCTCTGTGGCACTTGCCGTCCCGAAGCCTTGACGCTTCGGTCCCGGACGTTATCCGGCACACTGCCCTGCGGAGTTCGGACTTTCCTCTCCCGGCGAAGCTTTGCAGCTCTCCGGCAGCGATCGCCCGGCCGCCTGCCAACCCCTATCATACGCGTGGGCGCTCACAGGCTCCTTGATTTTAGCCACGCGCACATCCGCAGAGCGTCCTGTCTTCACCGATGAACGGGAGGCCGCATCGGGGATCTCGGATCTGCGTTCAATTGCGTTTCGTCGCTGAGCCCTATTTCCTATCAGAATTACAGATCAATGCATATCGGGAAGCGTGTAGTCGAAATCATACGAATGCTTTCCATCGACCACGTTGATTGCCAACTTGCCAGCCAGCCCCACCAATTGACCTGTAGCGGAATCCGGCACCACGGTCACCGTAAGTTGCTGGACACCGCGAGTCATGAGTCCGCAGTGCTGCAGGACGAAGGTGCCATAACGGCCATGCAGTGTTCCGGTAATGCGCTCTATCAAGACATAGCCCGCGGAGTCTTTCACATTTGTCAAGGCGGTGAGCATCTGTCCCTTACTTGAGCCTTCCATGTCTCCATGGAATTGTTTTTCATTCAGCATCGAACTGAGAGTTGAGCCCTCTGCCTTGTCGTCGGTTTGGGGCGTCATCTTGACTTCAAATGTTCCATTCGCATGTCGTGTCATCGCTATACCTTTCGAAAAAAGCTGCAAGAATCGAGCGAGTCAAGCGGTTTTCAGGAAGAATATAACCAGGCCGGAAATGAAGATGATTGGAAAAACGCGACACCACACCAGGGCGGCGATGGATGCCGCGTCTGAAACTGAGTTGGAGGGAGCGCGAGGAGTTTTGAGATGGCCCCCATCGGCTGGAAAGTTCCATGTATCGCGCCACCGCCCTGCACCTGAACTGGCAGCATACATTGCACATTACTGGGCGGTGAGTTGGGATTTGCGGGGCGAAGAACCGCGTTACCAGGAGACGGTGCCGCACCCGAATGTCTACCTTGTCTTCGAAGAAAAGAAGTTGTCGGTTGGCGGCATCTCCACAACCAAATTCACACGCCTGCTCCAAGGCCAATCGTCTGTGTTTGGGGTTAAATTCATGGCTGGGGGTTTCCATCCGTTCGTGAAAACTTCTGTCCATTCATTGACTGATCGGGTCGTGGCAGCGAATCAGATATTCGGCAACGATGGGAACGAGCTTGAGGCCAAGCTGATCGCATGCCGTCAGGAACTTGAAATGGTAGAAACCATGGATACGTTCTTCCGTTCGCGTTCACCCGGTCCGGACGAGAAGATACCGCTGGCCAGTCATCTGGTCGAACGCATTCTTCGGGAACCGAACATCAAAACTGTAGAGGATTTGACGGTCCGAACGGGAATTGGCAGGCGAGCACTGCAGCGGCTATTCAATGAATATGTGGGCATCCATCCGAAATGGGTGATCCGACGATATCGATTGCACGAGCTTGTCGAAAGGCTCAATTCAGGGGAATCTCTGAATTGGTCTGATCTAGCGCTCGAGCTGGGATACTTCGATCAGGCACATCTTATCAATGACTTTCGAAACATCGTAGGCATTTCGCCGGCGCAGTATCAAGGCGCAACTAAGAACGAAAGATGACGGAAAAACACCTTCCCCGGCAGTGATCGCCCAGCCGCCTGCGCTTCTTAATCATAGGCGTGCGCCGCGAAGCTGCCCTTATATCAACCGCTCTCATTGCGCATAACATAAGTATCAGCCTCCCGGCTCATCCGATAATCGCGTTGGTGATATTGACCCACCATGCAGGATGATGGAACGCAAGCTGAACAGCGAAGATCTGGCACGCGATCATCGTCGGCAGGGCATAGCGGTAGACAACGCGGATTCGCGGTGTTTTTAAGATGCTGGCATCCACCCAGCGTGACTTGCGATTTCTCTGATTGACGCTAGATTCGCGTCAGTCAGTGAGAACTCGAACAAACCGAGTTGAACGTCCACAGCCTTGGCGCTCGCCATTTTTTTGAGCAGTTCAGGGCCGATGGTCACGTCGTTGTATTCTACGAGATCGTCAGCATCAAGCACTTGCCCGTCCCAGCCAGCTTTTCCAGCTGTGACTGGTTTTCCGTCTATCAGCAGGGTAACCGTGTTGCCTCCCTTCATCGTCCAATCGGATGTATAGCCAATGAATAACAATTCAACCATATTCGGTGCGCAGCTATCGACCTGCCCGTCGCAAGTGAATCCAATCACCATTCCCATGCGACGAATTAGGGGCGACGCGTCCTTTCCGCCGTCGAATGTGACCTTGCTCGTCTCGCTTTCCGCAGTCATAAAGTTCGTTATGTTCTTAAACTTGTCGAATGTTTTTTTGGTTTGCGCGCTCGACACGGTAAAAGTGAGTACGACAAGTATCGCGATAGTGATTTTCCTCATGGTACGACGCTCCTTCAAGCCATTATTTCCGGTCATACTCATACAGGTAACGCCGATCTCCGCCTCATCCCATGATTGCATTCGTGACTTTTACCCACCATTCGGGATGATGGAGCCAGATTTGAATCGCAAACGTCTGGCAGAGGATCAATGCTGGCAACGCGTAGCGATAGACCACATGGATTTTTCGATTGACGATCAGATCACGCGCGACGCCCAGCAAAATCAGCGCGTCCACACCCGCATAGAACCATGCAAACGGAATCATCGGCATCCGCCCGAAGGCCGCCGCGGTCAGCGCGCAAGTTGCGACCAATATCAGCCGGCGATGATATTCCGGTTTTTTGCGCCAGTAGATGGCCAGCCAAAAAAAGACTGTGAACGACAAAATATCGACTGCCTGAATGGCGAAGAAGGTGGGATTTGCTCCCGTCGGTGGGAGTTGGACTGCCTCTGCGTGGAAATGGATAAAAAAGAACCGGTGCATGATGATTGCGGTTGAAATCCCCAGGACCGGCATCAAGCCCCCGAGCGCGGCGCCGAACCAGCCTGTCAGTCGATGCAGCTTCACATGATGCGTTCGCACCAGCGCCGACTGAAAGATGAAGAAGCCCAGCCAAGCTGTGAAAACCGCAGCATGAAACCAGAGAATCCAGGGTCGCGGCGGATTGGCGTGGAGCAGGTTGTCATTGACGGTATGGCTGAAGCCGTACATGACGACCGCGGCAATCAGCAGCGACATGCAAAAGTAAAAATATTTGGTTAGAAAGCTCGAAAATCCAGACGTTTTCGTAATGCCGCGCGGTTTCGCCGCTATCCCTAGAGGAAATTGCTCAGTTGCCATTGGTGCTGGCTCCACGTGATCAGGATGAAAGGGGGGTTCTGCTTTGGAAGGGGAGCCCAGAATAGCACGGGGCGCGGACATTGGGCGATTAAGCCGAAAAACTCGGAATGTCAGAGCGATTCCGCTCGTGGACTCTTCAGGAAACTTTGCCCTGTTATGCAGGCTCGAGTCGACTCTGATTTCATTCACCGGTGTAGCGAACAGGAAGCGAGTTGGGAAACATCGGTAACCTTGATTTACCCATTTTTTGCTATTTTGGTTGCTATCATGGACGAACCGAAGCAGAGAATAGAGATTGGCTGGCAGGCTGGCTGCTGCTGCCCGTATTGACGTGCAAGCAAGGCGTCTGTGCCGGGTTCCCCCCATCAGGAGTGAGAAATGGCTGTCTATTTGGTGACAGGAGCTGCGGGCTTTATCGGCTCCTGGCTGACGCAGGCACTCGTTGAAAGAGGCGACACGGTTCGCGCTCTGGATAATTTTTCGACCGGTAAGCGCGAGAACCTGGCGCCCTGGCAAAACGACATTGAGATTCTCGAAGTGGACTTGCGCGATGAGGATCGCGTCGCAAAAGCCTGCAAAGGCGTCGACATTATTTTCCACGAGGGCGCGATTCCTTCGGTGCCTCTGTCGGTGAAAGATCCGCGGACCAGCCATACTGCGAATATTGATGGAACATTCAATTTGCTGGAGGGCGCGCGTCATGCGGGCGTGAAGCGGGTGGTGTATGCGGCATCCTCATCTGCATACGGCAATCGCAATCCGTTGCCGCAGGTGGAAACCATGCTGCCCGGTCCTCTTTCCCCGTATGCAGTGCAGAAATTGGTGGGCGAGCTGTATCTGCGGAGCTATTGGGAAGTGTATCGATTGGAGACGGTGGCGCTGCGGTACTTCAACATTTTTGGTCCGCGGCAAGCTCCGGATTCGCCTTACAGCGGCGTGATGGCGAAGTTTGCGACCATGATGCTGGAGGGCGAGCAGCCCACGATTCATGGTGACGGCGAGCAGAGCCGTGACTTTACTTACGTGGAGAATGTGGTGCAGGCGAACCTGAAAGCGGCGGCTGCACCGGCGGAAAAAGTGGCGGGACGCATGTTCAACTGCGCCTGCGGCCAGCCGTACACGCTGAACCAGACCTACAAGCTGATCGCTGAGTTAACGGGATACAAGAATCCGCCAAAATATGGGCCGCCACGGGAAGGCGATATTAAGCACTCTTATGCGGATATCTCGGCGGCGCGGGAAGCGTTGGGGTACGACCCGAAGATCGGTTTTCTGGAGGGGTTGCAGCGCACGGTGGACTGGTATCGTGAGCAGCGGCAGGCGCGGAAAATGGTGGGCGCTCGGGCGTAATCTACGGGAGTTCGCCTAGGGTACGGGAGGCGGCGAAGAGCCAAGAAGTTGAAGGATTGTGCGCGCTAGTTGAAGGATTATGCAGCGTAGTTGAAGGATTATACGGGCTATTTGAAGGATTATGCAGCGCGCTTTTTGCGGCAAGTGATTTGAATGCAGCTAGATGAGTGCAGAAACCTCATCTAAATTCCGCTTTTTACTGCTGAATTGCGGAAAAAACGGAGAGCGGTTGGCCCTCAACCGCGGGCGATGGGGAAAATCCATTGCCTGAGAGATAAGCGCGCGGGAGGGCTGCTGTCTCCATTCTATCAACTTCGGAACAGTTGAAGCGCCAATGCGCTTCCATCGACCAGCCCGCATCACGGAATGCCGCAGCGCTTGCAGGAATCCATTCACCTTGAATCCGGGTCCCGATTATTGGCGGCCCTGGATGAGTGCGCTTCCCCGAGGTCGCCAACCGACAAACAGAAACTCGCTTTCTCCGAGAGGGGTGCCATAATGTTAGGTCGGGATCAAAACCCACAGATCAGCATTGCTGCGCCAAACATTCGCCCAATAGACGCAGATGTGCGTGAACAATACGAGGCTTCTCATATGCGGCGTCTCAAGCTTCTTTCCTCTTTTCTTGCAATTCCTTGGCTGACCTTGCTTGTCAGCGGCTGCGGCGGCGGTAACACCATCGGTCATACCGCGCAGACCATCACGTTCACTAATCCCGGTACCCAAACGGCAGGAACATCGCAGGCTCTCTCGGCGAATGCCAGCTCCGACGTTGCGGTCATCCTCACCTCGGCGACTCTCGGCGTCTGCACGGTCTCCGGAACGACGGCCACATTTGTGACAGCCGGAACCTGCACCATCGACGCCAGCCAATCCGGCAACAGCACCTATGCGGCGGCCTCCCAGGTCGCGCAGAGCTTCACCGTCAACCCGGCCATCGGCCCAAACATTACCATTTACGTCGCCGGGTATGCGATCTCCACGGCATCCTCTCCTTCGAATGTTGTGAATGTCGCCGAGATATGGCAGCTTAAATCCGGCAGCCCAACTGCCACCGCGACGGCTCTACCGACGCCCAGCGGCATAACAAGTTCGCAAGCCGATGCAATCACAATCTCTGGTAGTGACGTCTATGTGGCAGGAACTACGTCCAATGGTGCGAACCAAACCGCCGTGTATTGGTTGAATCATGGTCCTGCCATAACATTGCCCAGCAGCATGGCGATTTCGCAAACCAACGCGATCGCAGTCTCGGACGGCAACGTCTATATCGCAGGATATGAAGAGAATGGCGTAGCAAACGGCAACGCCGTTCTCTGGGTGAACGGTGCGCACACAATGCTGCCCCCACCCCCCGGTAAGGCGTACGCAGGTGCCTCCGCGGTGATGGTATCCGGCGGCAATGTTTACGTTGCGGGAATTGCCTTCAACAACGATAACGACGAGAGCGCGGTGCTCTGGGTGAACGGCGTGCCCACAATCTTGCCTCCACCTGCTGGGCTGACGGGAGATTATTTTGCCAACGGGCTCGCGATATCAGCCGGAACAATATACGTGTCGGGAAGTACGATCCCAAGCGTAGGGAATTCCACCGCTCTATTCTGGGTAAACGGCGGCGCAGCGACGGCGCTACCCGTACCTCCTAACGACTCGGCAGGCAACTATGGAGCTGGCGCAATTACGGTCTCAGGCAGTGATGTATATGTCGCGGGAGCGGGGTCGAACGGCACCACAGGCGACACCAGCGCCGCATACTGGATGAACGGCGCGGCAACGACGTTACCCATGCCCAACGCTTTTGCAAATCCCTCTGACGGCACGTCGAGCACTTCCGAAATAGCGCTTTCGGGCAGCGACGTATACGCAGCGGGATGGTTGGTCGACTCCACTGACGGAGTAGCCCAAACCGCCGCATATTGGGTCAATGGCGGCGAGGCCACGCTGTTGCCCATGCCCAGCGGTACGTATGAGTCTTGGGCAAGCGCTATTGCAGTGGCGACTCAGTAACCGGGAGCGAGGTGCGCCTCTTGCGGTCGTCCAGTTCACTATCGAATGGCCGTCATCGTTGCCTGTTCTCTGCCGGCTTCAAATCACGATAGCCCGGAAAGCTTCCATCGAAGATGGTCACACCTGCACCGGGACCGATTCTCAACCAGTGCAGAATCGCCAAAGCGCTCATCAAAGTTCGGATTAATACCGTAAATCGGGATTGTGGCCGGAATCGGAGTGACTGGCTGGTTGACAATCATCACATCATGACCGGCGCTGGGGCGGTGAACCGGAGCCCTAAAAAAATGCCGGAGCCGCGATATTGGTCGCGCCTCCGGCATTTCTTTTTTCTGCTAGCGAAGTAGCTGATGGACAGTCACAGAACTGTCGCTCGTCGCTACCTTACCACCCACGCTGTTCCTGCGGGGCGAAGGCAACTCCGCGGAGCACCTCACGTGCGCGGGCGCTGCGAATGGTGGTGAAGTGACCCAGACCATATTCTCCCGTGGGCAAGGCTGTATCACTGAGACGATCCGTGACCTTGACCAGCTTGTTGGGATCAGCTCCAGTGTCGCCGTTGGCGCTGATGGTGGATGTGATGGCGTAGATGGTTACGGTTCCGTCGTGGTTATCCTGCCCGGTGATGTTGCGGCAACCGCCGGTCGCCGGATTGAGTGATGTAGGATAACCGGCGACCTGGTAGGGCACGCCGATGTTCAATCCGTTTTGCAGGGTGTACTGCAGCACCCACGTTCCGCCGATCAGTCTCCATTTCTGCAGGCCGGCCGTGGCCTGGGATTGAGCATCGGCTACGTTCCCATTGACCGGAGGCGAGACCAGAACGCCGTCTCCCTCGTCGCAAACATAGAGCGTGTTGGAGTCGGCGAACCAGATGCCGAAGGGGAACGCGGTGCTGGTGCTGGCGGCGGTGTTAGGAAAGCCGGGCAGAATATTTAGCGGCACGGCTGCCAGGTCGGTGGGAGAACCGGTGGGCAAACTGCCGGGAGTGCCTGCCTGGTAGACCGTATTGACCCCATTGCTGCCGCTACCCTTGGTGACGTACAGAGTGTTGTTGAAGATGGTGAGGCCGCGGAAGTTGGTGTCTTTGCCGGGCTTGTCGGTGCCGAATTCGAGACGCCCAATCATCTCAATGTTGGGCGGAAGCGGTGGTGTTTGACCCGGGTAGAGGAGTTCCGCGCCGGTTGCGTTGGCTAGATTCACCCCGTCCTGGGTGGTCGACATTTGCTTCTTGGACAGGTTGCCGGAGTTGTCGTTGCCGACCATGTAGTAGAGCTGATTGCCACCCTTGATTGCGGCGCGGCCGTTATCCCCACTGTAGGCGTTTCCATCGGTGAAGGTCATCTGGCCGTCGGCATCGACTTCGGCAACTGCACGGTAGTAGGCCGCGGGGACGACAGGATTGCTCGGGAAGGTCGAGATGACTGGATTGGTGGGATCGCAGACGCCCGGGGTATTCGACTGCGATACGTCCAGCAGATTTGGAGCCGTCGGAGAAACGGTACTTCCTCCGCAGCCGATGCCGCCTCGATATCCCATGAAGGTGATGGACTGCCCATCCACCGAGCGGTTCAGGGCCAGCTCCGATTTGGAGCTGAAGCTGGTCACCATCTGATTGGTGGGGATGGGGAGGGTTCCGAGCTGCCAACCGCTGGTGGTGATGTCGTCGAGGAAAATGGGGGAGGTGACGCCGAAGCTGGGGTCAGAATTGGCGTTGTTCCAAACGTTGTGGGTATCGAGCAGGTTGGAGTACTCGCCGTTATCGGTGGCGACGCCGCAAGGGACGGTGACGGGAGTGGTGCCGCCGGCGATGAGGGGAACATTGACAGTGAGCCCGGTCAGACCGCCCTGGCATCCCAGAGGAAGAGTTTCGCCGATGGTGACGGTCGAAGCCTTTCCTTCATATACGCTACGGCTGACAACCAGAGTGCCTGGCACGAAATGGAACCCCTGGCCATAATTCTGGAAGTGGTTCTGATCATGATTCTGTTGCGCATTTAATGTTGTCGATAATCCCGCCGTAATGGTCACAGCAAATATCGAAATGATGAGCAGATGCTTCTTCATGGGTCGACCTCCGCGAGCATCATACAAATTCCGATTGCCGCCCATGTAAACGATGGGAGAAACAATTATGAACACTTGGTAAACAGCTCTGCATTTCCTACTGCCAGACGACCCCCCGTTCTGCAAACCAAGAACAAAAGCGCTAGATTCCTTAATTGCCAACATATGTTGGTGGCAGTCATCACGAAATGGCGGGCGCCGGTGTGCCGGTCCTCGCGCGGGGTGTGGCCTGGACGTGGAGGCGCGGTTGGTTACCAAAGACCATTTTGGCACTGTCAAGTTACTTCGGTGTTTTGACTCTGGCGCATTCGACCCCAATCATTAGATGGACAGGTTTCACTTTCTCCCCGGTGTCGGATGTACTCACTCCCCAGGCGCCTGGTCTGCTGCCTTGCGCTTTTTCTGCCGATGGTCCTAGACGCGCAAACGCCTTTGCGGACGCCTGCGTCGAAGACGATGCCCTTCCCGTTACGTGGGAACTACGGGCAGCGGCGAGCTCAATCGTTTTTATTGCCGAGGATTGTAAGCGGACAATCCGCGGCGGTGCTGCGCCTGCGTGGCATGCAGCAAATGCAACTGATGCCGCGACTGCAATCGAGTGACCAGCCGTGGCAACCGCTGGGGCCGAACCAAATTGTTACGTCACAATTTGGGGATGTCACCGGGCGAGTGACATCGATCGCGATTGCTCCCTGGGATGCGTCGGGCAACACGGTCTATCTGGGATCGACGGGCGGCGGAGTCTGGCGGTCGAATAATGCGGCGGCGAGCGACCCGACCACGGTGACATGGCAACCGCTCACGGATGATCCGCCTGCATTTTCCGGGATCAATATCACCTCTCTCAGTATCGGCGCGGTCAGCGTTCAGCCGGGCTCCACTCCCAATGGCGTGGTGCTGGCCGGAACGGGTGATCCGAACGATGTGCTGGATTCATACTATGGAGCGGGAATTTTACGATCCGGCGACGGCGGGGCCACGTGGACGCTGATTTCGCAGAGTAGCGATGGATTTTCCGGAGGGTTGACGAATTACAGCTTTGCGGGAGACGCGTTTGCTGGATTTGCGTGGAGCACGACCAATACCAGCGTGGTGGTTGCAGCGGTCACGGATTCTTACGACGGCTTTATCAACAACGTGAACAATATGACCTCCCACGGCGGCGCGGCGAACGTGGCCGAGGCCGGCCTGTATTACTCCACCGACGCGGGAAACACATGGTATTTGTCGACGATTGAAGATGGAACGAACCAGGTGATCCAGTCCTCGCAGACGACATTGCCAAGTGTGTTTCCGGGAGTTCCAGCGACGGCGGTGGTGTGGAACCCGATCCGCAAGATGTTTTATGCGGCGCTGGAATTTCACGGATACTACCAGTCGCCTGATGGTGTGACCTGGACTCGAATGGCGAACCAGCCCGGCGCGGGGTTGTCGACGTTAAATTGCCCGGCGAATCCGGGAACCAATGGGAGCAATTCCTGTGCGATTTCTCGCGGCGTTCTTGCAGTGCAACCGGTCACAGGGGATATGTTTGCGCTGACGGTGGGAACAAGTGCTCTTGGGCTGGAGGATGTGGATGAGGGTCTGTGGAGGGATATATGTAATGCGGGAGCGAATGGCTGTGCCAATCCGACGGTGCAGTTTGGATCGCAGATTTCAACGACTGCGCTGGACGCCGCGAATGGAACCATTACGGACGGTACGTATAACTTGACGCTGGCGGCGGTTCCGAACGGATCAGACACATTGTTGTTTGCCGGAACGCAGGATATTTTCCGATGCAGTCTGGCCGCCGGGTGTGTCTGGCGAAACACCACCAATACCACGACGTGCGTATCGGGTGAAGTCGCACCGGCAGAACATGCGATAGCGGCTTTGGGTTCGACGACGCCGTTGCTGTATTTCGGGAATGACGGTGGGCTCTGGCGATCTACGGATGGAGTGAATCAGACTGGCGCCACCTGCTCTGCGAGTGATGCCGGACATTTTCAGAATCTGAATGGAGGATTGGGTTCGCTTGCGGAAGTCACAGGGATGGCGAATAGCGAAACGGATGGCAACGTGGTGCTGGCGGGGTTTGGAGTGAATGGCAGCGCGGCGATGACGAACAGCGGTCAGACAGCATGGCCACAACTCCTGAGCGGCGAGGGTGGACAGACGGCGATCGATCCGACCAATCCTGATAACTGGTATGCGACCGTGGGTCCGTATGTCGCCATCGGACAATGCATCGACGGCGTCAATTGCACAGCCGCGACATTTCCGTCTGCGATCGGTGCGAGCGAGACCAGCGACGATCAGTCACTGCTGTTCACACCCTACATATTGGATCCGGCAGACAGCTCCAAGATGATTGTTGGGACTTGTCGAGTGTGGCGCGGACCTGCGAGTGGCGGGAATGCATGGAGCGCGACCAATGCTATCAGTCCTATGCTTGATGGAGTCGCAGAACCGAACTGCAATGGCAATGCGTTGGTGCGCTCGCTCGCGGCCGGTGGGACGAATGTTCAGCCTGGTACGGGTTCGGAACATGGCGGCTCGCAAGTGATTTATGCGGGAATGGCAGGATTGCTGGATGGTGGTGGCGGTAGTGTTGGCGGACATGTCTTCGTCACGGAGGCTGCGAGCGTGGCCAACGGGAGTAGCAAGTGGACGGACTTAGCGCTTTCGCCCGTCGCCAATGAATCGCTCTACAACGGCGTGTTCAATCCCTACTTCTTCGACGTGTCGTCGCTCTACGCGGATCCGCATGATCCTACGGGCAACACTGTGTATGCGACGATCCAGGGCTTCGGCGTGCCGCACCTATATATGTCCACAGACGGAGGCGCCGACTGGAACAACATCTCGAAAAACCTTCCTGACCTTCCGTTGAACGACGTGCTGGTCGATCCGAACAATGCAAGCGTGGTGTATGTAGCGTCTGACGGCGGGGTATTTGTAACTCAGAATGTTGCAAATTGTGAATCGAGCGGGGGACAGTGCTGGAATATTTTGGGGACCGGTCTGCCGGTGGCTCCTGCAGTGACTCTTTCGGCGACGCTTGCGGGAGGAGGCTTTCTTCGAGTGGGCACGTATGGTCGAGGGATCTGGCAGGTTCCCCTGCTGAGCGGCGTACCGCAAACAACCATGACGGTAAGTCCGACAACCCTGACCTTTAGCGGGCAGCCGTTGCAAACTATCAGCGGCCCACAGATCGTAACTGTGACCAATACCGGCGCCACCTCCCTTACGGTGAACAATATTTCGGTCGATGGAGACTTTCTTGAGACTGACAATTGCGGCAACGCGATCGCAGCGAATGGAACCTGCCAGATATCTGTAACGTTCGACCCTTCAACATCCGGAACCCAAACGGGAACATTGACGGTACCCGCTAACATCGCGAGCAGCCAGGAGACAGTGAGCCTGACCGGGACTGGAACCACACAGTCTGCGATTGTTGTTCTACCAAACAACGTGAATTTTGGGGATCTACAGGTGTCAACCGTCTCTGCCGCACAGCAAGTGACGATATCGAATACGAGCGCCGCAGCGATTGCACTCACATCGGAAAGCGTAACCGGACCGTTTGCAATCCAAACCAATACCTGTAGCTCCACCCTGGCGTCCAACACTGGGTGTACAGTCGCGGTTGTATTTCAGCCCACATCGGTAGGGACTGCCAGTGGAGTTCTGACAGTGGTAAGTGCCCAGGGAACGGAATCGATCGGCCTGAGCGGCAATGGAGAGAATCCAGCAACGGGCACGGTGTCTCCCACATCTTTAGTGTTTCCAGCAACGCAGGAAAATACAATCAGCGCTCCGCAGACCGTCACCTTGACGAACAACGGAGGCGTTCCGTTAACGGGCATTCAAGTGGTGACTTCTGGAGATTTTCAGGTGATCAATGGATGCGTTGCGTCATTGAACGCTCAATCCACATGTACCTTGACCGTGCAGTACGCCCCACATGCTACGGGGACAGAAACCGGCAGCATCCAGATAACGGATAGCTTGGGGAATCAGATTGTTTCGCTATCTGGAACCGGAACGGCCCCAGCGACGGACACATTGTCGCCAACGTCGCTGACTTTTCCCGCGACGCAGGTCGGGCAAAGCGCGCCGACACAGACAGTAACGCTAACGAATTCCGGCGGTGCAGTTTTGACGCAACTGAGCATCCATGCGGTTGGCGCCGGATTCGGTGAGAGCAGCAATTGTGGCAGCGCGCTTGCAGCGCAATCAGCCTGCACCATAACGGTCAGCTTTCAACCTTCGTCCGTGGGAACTGCTTCAGGACAAATTGTTGTCGCCGATTCGATCCGATCCCAAATTGTCGCCTTAACTGCCTCCGGAGTTACTCCGACAGACGATAGCCTGACACCTCTGTCGCTCAACTTTGGCGGCCAAATCATTGCCACTGCCAGCGCGCCCCAGACGATCACACTCAGTGACAACATCGAGACAACGTTGTCGGGAATCCAGATACAGTCCAGCAATCCGGACTTCATGTTTACGAAGACTTGCGGAGCAATACTGACGGCCGGACAATCTTGCACAATCCAGGTTGAATTCGAGCCCCATGCAGGGGGAGCCGAAAGTGGAACCATTACCGAGGTGGATTCGAGTCGGACACAACAAGTGACGCTTACGGGGATTGGATATTTGCCAAACATCGCCCTAGCGCCGGGAACATTGAACTTCGGCGTCACGGGTCTTCAGGTGTCATCGACGGCGCAAACTCTTGTATTAAGCAATGGAAGTACGGGAACGTTGACGGGAATCTCAGTCGCGGCGAGTGGTTCATTTGCGGAGTCAAACAATTGCGGAACAAGCTTGGGACCGCAAGCAACCTGTACAGTCTCGGTGGTATTTTCGCCCTCGGCGGCCGGAAATCAGAGTGGAACGGTGACCGTCAGCAGCACGGATAGCGCTCCGATGACGGCGCAGTTGACCGGCGTGGGAATCGGATTTCAGTTGGTGCCTACCAGCTCAACAAGTCAAACGGTCAGCAGTGGAAATGCAGCCAGCTACTCATTGGAACTTACGCCGGTCAATGGTTCCACTGGAACGGCGGCCATAAGCTGCGCCAATCTTCCCCCGAATTCAACTTGCACCATATCGCCTGAGAATGCTTCTCTCAATATTCCATCAAGTATCCAGGTGGCAATCGCAACAGGCGTCGGCAGCGAGTCGCGGGTGAATCGAGCGAGCCTGCTCGGCTGGCTTCCATGGCCGATCGGGTTGACGATCCTCATCACAACCCTCACCGGAATTCGCCGTGGGCGTTCTACGCTGCAAGTATCAGCCCGTCGGCTACTGGTCATGATTGTTCTGATCGGTCTGATCGGAAATATGGTGGCTTGTGGAAAGGGCGGAGGGTTGCTCGGGAGCAGCACTCCGCCCCCTCTGCCTGCGAATTCTACAACTCCGCCAGGAGTCTATACAGTCACTGTTTCCGCCGCGGCAGGTGGACTCAATAAGAGCGTCAGCCTGACAGTTCAAGTGCAATAACTCTCGATTAAATTGGCGCAGAATTCGGGAAGCGAATCAATATGATGAAAGCAGCGGCAGGTGACCGCGCACACAAAGAAGCATTTAGACTGAGAGAGATTGGGAAGTGTTCTGGAATCGATAGGAAGGTCGAAGCAGATGCAGGGTGTCGTGGCGGATCAATTACGGCAGACGGTGGCGGTGCTAACCAATGTAGCGACGGATTCTGAATTGCATGCAGTCCTGGTGGCTGCGGCGACGGAAACTGCGAAATCACTGAAGGCGGGCCACAAGCTGATGGTTGCCGGCAATGGCGGAAGTGCCGCCGATGCGCAACATCTCGTCGCCGAATTTGTAAGCAGGCTTGTAAAAGATCGCCCAGCGCTGCGCGCGATCGCGCTAACCACGGATTCGTCAATCTTGACCGCCGTCGGAAATGATTACGGGTATGAATGCACATTTGCTCGCCAGATTGAAGCTCTCGGACAGCCCGGCGATATTTTCCTGGCAATATCTACCTCCGGCAATTCCCCGAATATTCTGCGAGCTTTGGAATTGGCATATTCGACCGGAATTGTAACGATCGGACTAACCGGTGCTCGCGGCGGTCATATGGTGGAGTTGTGCGATTTTTGTTTACGCATGCCCTCGGATCTCACCATGAAAATCCAAGAAGCCCATCTTGCCCTCGAACATATATTTTGCTTGCTTGTGGAGCAGATTTATTTCGCGAACTAGCTGGCGATCGTCACCGTGCAATGAAACACCGCAATCCTATGACAGACTTTCGGCCAGCTTTGTTCTTAGATCGAGATGGAGTTGTGAATCGCGAAATCGGCTATCTGTACCGGACCGATCAGGTAGAATTTACTCCCGGTATCTTCGATCTCTGCAGACATGCCCAGGCACTAGGGTATGCACTCATCATCATCACCAATCAGTCTGGAATCGCGAGACAACTCTACTCTGAGAC
>DATJUD010000131.1:0-40285 GCA_035502695.1 Acidobacteriaceae bacterium | reverse complement strand
GCCTGACGCTATCACGCGAATCTGGAATCAACTGACGGGCGGCATTTTCATCTTCATGATCGGCGTGGCCAGCGTTGGACTCATGGTCGGCGGTGTCGGCGTCATGAACATCATGCTGGTTTCCGTTACCGAGCGGACCCGGGAAATTGGCGTTCGCAAAGCGATTGGAGCCACCAAGCGCACCATTCTGCTGCAGTTCACCATCGAGGCAATCACGCTGTGCGCTGTGGGAGGCTTTATCGGCGTGATCATCGGCGCCGTTCTTACCATGGCGGTGCGACTGATTTTTCCAACCATTCCGGCGTTTGTCTCCACCTTCTGGGCCATCACCGGCTTCAGCGTGTCCTGCGCCATTGGTCTGCTCTTCGGTATTTATCCGGCGTGGAAAGCAGCTAACCTCGATCCCATCGAGGCGCTGCGCTACGAGTGAGTGCCGCACTGCCGTTCGCTCTGGCTGCAATCTGAGCGACAATACTCGCAGCCACTCATGATTGCATCGCATACATGGTTCACTGTCGCGCAATGGATTGCCATCGTCTTCACCGCGCTAACGCTGACGGCGCTGGTGTATTCGATCCTGGTTTTTCGTGCCGCCCGGGCGTACACGAGAAGTCTGCGTTTACCATTGCCGGCCTCCTTTCCCGCCGTCAGCATTCTCAAGCCAGTCAAAGGCGTCGATTTGGACATGTACGAAGCCTTCGCCAGCCACTGCCGGCAGGATTATCCCGGCGAATACGAGATTCTTTTCGGTGCCGGCAGCATGGGAGATCCGGCCGTCGCGCTGATTGAACAACTGCAGCGGGAGTTTCCACAGCAGCAGATTCGCTTGCTAGTTTGCCCGGACGTTCTCGGCGCAAATGGCAAAGTCAGCAACCTGGTGAAGATGGTTGCCGAGGCTCGCTACGATCATCTGCTGATTAACGACAGTGATATTCGCGTAACTCCGCATTATCTGCGACACGTGATGCCGGCGTTTGCGCTGCCCAGCGATACAGGCAAAAAAGTTGGTATGGTGACAGCGCTCTATCGCGGCCATTCAGCCAACACACTGGGTTCGCGGTTGGAGGCGCTCGGCATCAGCACCGACTTTATTCCCGGCGCGCTGACTGCACGATGGATGGAAAAAGGCTTGCGATTCGGTCTCGGTTCTACGCTGGCCATGACCCGCGAAGCTCTCGACGCGATCGGCGGCCTGCTTCCGCTGGTGGATCATCTCGCTGACGACTACGAAATGGGCGCGCGAATATATCACGCAGGCTATCGCGTGGAGCTGGCGCGCGAGGTGGTCGAAACGTCCATCCCGGCTTATACCTTTTCGCAGTTTCTGGCGCACCAGCTGCGTTGGGCACGCGGAGTGCGCGATGCACGCCCGCTCGGCTACTTCGGCCTGTTGGTGACGTTTGGCCTGCCCTGGGCATTGGCGAACGTAATTGCGTCCGCCGCTTCGCTCGACAGCATTGCTCTGTTGAGTGTGATGTTGTGCGTTCGCTTCGCCATGGCGCTCAGCATCGGCGTGGGTGTGCTGGACGATCGCGCAACCATGCGCGACCTGTGGCTGCTGCCGCTGCGGGATGTGGTGGCTCTTGCTGTCTGGTTCTGGAGCTTTGCCGACAATGCTGTCGTTTGGCGCGGCGAGCGCTTTCATCTACGCGGCGGAAAGTTGATCCGCGAAAAACAATGACAAGAACCGGCCGCCTCCACGCAGTGCGTCCGGCATATAGTTAGGTTGAAGGTTGTATTGGAATTCAACATCGCGATGAATATGGTTTCAACCCCGTCCGGCGGTAGTACACCAGTCCAGCAGCCTGTAGCCCAGGCTGCAACGTTGATCTATGACGATTGGTACCCTGCGATACGCAGCAATCGACTACCTCGAGGTCAGACTGCGACCGCCATGCTGCTCGGGATTCCTCTTCTGCTGGGCAGAACTGCAGACGACAAATTATTTGCCATGCGCGATAGCTGCCCCCATCGCGGCATTCCGCTTTCCTACGGTTCATTCAATGCTTCTGGCGTCACCTGCAAATATCACGGATGGCGGTTCGATCCTGTCACCGGCCAGTGCAGGGAGATTCCATCGCTGACGCCTGAAGACACTCTCGATTGCTCACGCGTTTACGCGACAGCATTTCCATGTGAGGAGCGTGACGGACATGCGTGGGTCTATGTGCCGGGTCCTGGTTCCGGTCGCGTGCGCCCGGAAGATCTACATACCTTGCCGCCGGTTCCGGAGGTGGCAAAATTTGGACCGCGGTATCGCTGGGCGCATCTGGCTGCGGAGTTGCCCTGCAATGTCGATCACGGAATTATCGGGCTGATGGATCCTGCGCACGGACCGTTCGTGCATCAATCCTGGTGGTGGCGCAGCGGAGCCAGCATCCATGTGAAGCAGAAACAATTTGAGCCGATTCCGCAAGGCTTTCGCATGACGGCGCATGCTCCATCCGCCAACAGTGCGCCGTATAAATTGCTTGGCGTGTATGGACAACCGGTCATGACGACCATCGATTTTGTGCTCCCCAACCGGCGTTACGAGACGATCCGCTGCGGCGATAAATGGTTTTCCAGCCTCACCACTGTGACGCCAACTACGGCTACGACCTGCCGGATTGATGTGTGCGGCGCGTGGAACATTTTTTATCGCGTTCCATTCGTCACTTCAATTGCGAAGGCCTTCGGGCGCAGATTTGTCGAGCAGGATCGTCAGACTATGGTCGAGCAGGCTCAGGGGCTGCAGTTCAATCCCTCGCTGATGTTGATCGATGATGCCGATCGTCCGGCGAAGTGGTATTTTGCGCTGAAACAGGCGCGTCTGCAGATGGCTTCAACCGGAAAATTTGAACATCCGCTGACCGGTCCGGTGATGTTGCACTGGCGCAGCTAGAGTCGCGCGTTTATTTGTCGACGGCCAACTCGTCCACGTCGATATCCAATTTGGTTCCTAGTTCTCGAAATTTCTGCTCCCACTCGGCGTCCAGGGTAGCGACAAATTTTCGCTGGCGCGAGATGGTGTACCACAGATTTTGTGCCTCCCAGACGTCCACCTGAACCGGCAATTCATGCAACACGTCGCAGATTTGCAACGCGGTGTCTAGGTACTTCCGGTCCATGTGCAACTCCAGCTCCTGCATGGCGCGCAGCATTCGCTGGCTAGCCGCGAACGGGATGGAGATGCTATCGACTTCAATCTGGTCCGCTCGGATCTGGGTCAGCACGCCTCGCAGGCGAGCCGCGTCGAACGGCTCATTCGCCAGTTCCTGGCGCAAATCGGCATTCAAGCTGAATCGCGCGGCAAGCATCAACACCGGCGGTTTCGGCATGCCGCTGAGGCTGAGATAGTGCAGCAAAGAAATATGGTCGTCATACATGGTGCGGAGCGTGCCTTCCATCTCCGCCAGCGTGGTGTCGAGAAGCTGTTGCAGAATGCGTCGCTGCTCGTCGCGAAATAAAGAGCTCAGGGAATATCCTGTGGAGTCGAATTCGCGAACGAACGCTCGCACCGCTTCCGTCATGTCGGCGCTCAAGATTGCCTTCTGCATCTTCGCGGTGAAATCCCGAAAGGTGGTTTCGTTGGCTGCATCGGCGCGGCGCACTCCAGCCGAAAGATTTTGATCGCCGACATGCAACACCGCGAAGACAACGTTTTCGCATTCCAACGTGATCTGCGAACAGATTTCCGCTTGTCCATAGGCAAAGCGCCCTCGCCCCAGAGTCAGCAGCTCACCGGCGGTGCGGCGGACGTCATAGCAGAAAAGGGGTGTGGTTTCCGGCTGCGGTTCAAACAGCGAAATCACCGCGTAGTGCGCGCCCACCTGCTCCAGGCCGATCTTCTGCGACAGCACGCTGGTGCGATAGATGTCCGCACCGGTCTTCGGCTCGGGCCCGTTGCTATGCGCTTCCGCAAGTCGCGAAAGAAATCCTGCTTCGAGTTCTGCACCGGGAGCGCCGAAGACTTCCGCCGCCAGTTGCAGCACGCGTCCCGCGTAGGAGATTACCTGTACCGTCTCAATTCCCGCCAGATCGTCGAAAAACCATCCGCAGCTGGTGTACATCAGTTGCAGGTGGCGCTCCATTTCCATCAGCTTTAAGGCCGTGACACGTTCCCGCTGCGACAGTGTGCGCAGGCAATGCTCTTCAAAGAAAGCCTGCTGCGACGCCGGAGTGCGGTCCAGGATGACCTGGATATAGTCGTCGCGCGCGATTGCCGGATCGTGAAACAGCGTCGCCGCAGATTTCTGCCACAACGGCCGGGTTGCATTGCGAAGCCAGTCGAGCGCTTCGCGCAACGGTCCCCGCCACTCCTGGTTCCAGTCAGGATGCTGGCCGGTGTTGCATCCGCAGTCGGCGCGCCATCGCTCCACTCCATGGCTGCAGCTCCAGGAAGAATCTTCATGGATCTCCGCCTCCGCTGTCGGAGGAAATTTCTCCAGAAATTCTCCGTAATTGGTCAGATGAACTTCGCTGTCCTGCTCGATGGATTGCAGCGCATAGGCCAAAGCCATATCGCCATGTCGATGATGGTGCCCATAGCTTTCGCCGTCGGTGGCAATGTGGACCAACTGCCCAGGCTCGCCATTGTCGCGGAAACCCTGGAGCAGGCGCTGCGTCATATCTCCGCCATTGTTCAACAGGCCTTCAAATGCAATGGCGCGCGAGATTGGCCCATCGTAGAAAAATACCGTGATGCTGTGCCCCTCGGACGTGTGCACCAAATAGGGCCTGGTTGGGTCGACGCTTGCATTGGGTGTTTCCCGCCATGCGGGGCCTTCCGGATCGTCCTCTGTCGCAATGTCCCGAACACGCGCGCACTGGTGCGGCGCCAGAATTGTGAACAGGATTCCGTGCCGCGCCAGCAGGTCCAGGCTCTCCAGATCGACCGCCGTTTCTGACAGCCACATTCCCTCCGGCTTGCGGCCAAAGCGGTGTTCAAAGTCGGCAATGCCCCAGCGGATTTGCGTAATCTTATCCTGCGTGGAGGCCAGCGGAAGAATGAGGTGGTTGTAGACCTGTGCAATCGCCGAACCATGTCCGCCGAACCGCTCCATGCTGATGCGGTCGGCGTCGATAATCTTCTGGTAACTCAGGGGAGCAGATTTTTCCATCCACGCCAGCAGTGTGGGACCGAAATTGAAACTGATACGGGAATAGTTATTGACGATCCGAACAATCTTGTTTTGCGCATTCAGGATGCGCGAGCTTCCATTGGCGGCGTAACACTCGTGATTGATGCGCGCGTTCCAGTCGTGGTACGGCGCAGCGGAGTCCTGCACCTCGATCGCCTCCAGCCATGCATTTTCTCGCGGCGGCTGATAGAAGTGGCCATGCACACACACAAATCGTTGCGGCGCGTTCATCGATTTCTCCGCGCGGGCGGCGCTTCCCCTTCGACTGTCAGGTCACAGGCACGCCACAAATACCAGCTGGCCACCGAATGCCATGGATCCCAGCGCGCTGCCCGGCGTCGTATCACATCGGGCGCAGGAAGATCGGCAAGGGTGACAGGATCGCCCGGGCGCAGCTTGCCGAAGGTCAGGGCAAATCCTTTGCGAACTCCATAATCTGAAACCGGGAGCACATTGGGTCGACCCATGCGAAAGATGAGCAGCATTTGCACTGTCCACACGCCAATCCCGCGTACTGTTGTGAGCCGCGCGCAAATCTCTTCATCGGCCATTCGATGCAGTTTCGATAGGGGCGGCACAACTCCTGCATCGCTCTTTTCCGCCAGGTCTCGAATCGCGAGCAGTTTACTTGCCGACAGGCCAGCGCCACGTAGCGCCGCGTCGCTCAGGCGCAGCATCCCAGAAGCGGTGGGAGTGTGATCGGGGAACAGTTCCAGGATGCGGCCATGAATTGCTTTCGCCGCCCGCCCATGCAACTGCTGATACACGATGGATTCCAGCAGCGCCTCAAAGGTGGAATGGGTCGGCTTCAGCCGCATGGCGAACGGGCCGGAACGCTGCATCAATTTCGCCAGGCGTGCGTCCGCGGCCGTCAATTCCTGACAGGCGCGGGCGTGGTCGTAACGAACTTTGCGAAGACCGCCAGTCACTGTTTCCAGTCTATACACTGTTGCGTAATCGACGAGGTGAGCCATGCAGCACAACAATGAAAGCATTCCTGCACAGGGAATTGGATGGATCGTCGGCGGAGAAGAGCATCACACCGGCACGCGGCTGGAGGTGCGCGCACCGTTCGATCAGTCCTTGATCACCAATGTTTGGCAGGCAACCTGGACCGATGCGCAGCAGGCTGTCGATGCAGCGGTTGCTGGATTCGCACGCACCTCCGCACTGGGATCGTGGGAGAGGCAAAATATTTTGACCGCAGTCGCCGCTCGGCTGCAGTCAGGACATGAACAATTTGCGCAGACGATCATGCGCGAGGCCGGCAAGCCGATCACGGCCGCGCGCGCCGAAGTCGATCGCGCCATCCTGACGTTTCGTGTCGCTGCGGAAGAATCCACTCGCAGGGGTGGCGAAGTTTTGCCGCTCGACCTGATCCCATCCGCCGCTGGACACTGGGGATTATCGCGCAGATTTCCCATTGGGCCTGTGCTGGCGATTACGCCGTTTAATTTTCCGTTGAATCTGGCGGCACATAAGCTCGCGCCCGCCATCGCCTGCGGATGTCCCGTGATCTTGAAGCCTGCGCCCCAAACTCCATTCAGTTCCTGGCTGCTGGTGCGCGCCATACTGGAAGCGGGCTGGCCTGCGGAAGCGCTGGCGTTTCTTCCGCTCTCGAATCAAGACACATCGCGGCTGGTCTCGGAGGACGATCGTATTCGCGTCGTCAGTTTCACCGGAAGCGCACGCGTTGGGTGGGAGTTGAAATCGCTGGCAAAAAAGAAGCGCGTCTTGCTGGAGCTGGGCGGAAACGCCGCCATGATCGTTCACAGCGACTGGCTGGATCTCGAAGGCGCGGCGCAATCGGTCGTCAAGGGTGGATTTGGCTATTCCGGACAAAGCTGCATTTCCGTACAACGCGTGTATGTGCAGCAGTCCATCTTCAAACAGTTTTGCGATGTAGTGCTACAGCAGGTTGAGAAGCTGCAGGTAGGCGATCCAGCCATGGAGTCAACCGATGTGGGTCCGCTGATTCGCGAGAGCGATGCGGTGCGGGTGGAGGCGTGGATTGACGAGGCGATACGCGGCGGTGCGACACAGCTCGCCGGTGGAAAACGGGAAGGCTCGATGATCCGCCCCACTGTTTTGACGGGAACCCGTTCGCCGATGAAAGTTCGTGATGAAGAAATCTTCGGCCCCGTCATCACCGTAGAACTCTACGAAAAATTTGCTGACGCGATCGATGCGGTGAATGCCTCGCGATATGGCCTGCAGGCTGGCTTGCTGACTCGCGATGCAGCATTGATTGAGGAGGCCTACCGCGCATTACAAGTTGGAGCGCTCATCGTGGGCGACGCGCCAACGTGGCGACTGGACTCGATGCCGTACGGTGGCGTGAAGGATTCTGGAGAGGGACGCGAAGGTGTTCGTTACGCCATGGAAGAGATGACCGAGCCGCGGTTGTTGGTGATGGCTCTCCAGCCCAATCCTCAAGCATAAAACTGTCGCGCTTCAGACATTGTGCATACACGATGAACGAATGTGTAGTAGCGTATGGATCAGCACATTCGCAGAAATGATTTTCATTTGGAAGAAAAATTTTCCCGAAAATTTTGAATTAGAGTTGCCGAACTTTCCTTTGCTCCTGTACTCTTTTTTTCGGGTCGTCGAATTTTCCACGACGCCAAACTCTTGTTTTGCAACCAAAACCCGTCATACCTCATCGCTCAACAGAACGTCTTCCGCGATGAGTTCGGGGCAAATTCAAACAGCTTGGCTAAACGCCGGGCGAGCAGGCAGGAAAGCACCTACACATGGCGCAGATTTTTGACCGCAGTTCCAATTCGCTGACCCGGATCAGCCTTGTTCTGTATGGAGTACTTTTGATCGGGATCGGCGTGACGCTCAACTACCTGCAGCGTTCCCCATGGGTCACTCGTCAGGGCCAACGCGCGGAGCAGCCGGTTCCCTTTAGTCACAAACATCACGTGCAGGGCCTGGGACTGCAGTGCCAGTATTGCCACACCTCGGTCGAGAAATCGAGTTACGCGGGCATTCCGCCGACCAAGACCTGCATCAACTGTCATGCGCAGATCTGGACCAACGCCGACCTGCTGGCTCCGGTGCGCAACAGCTGGGCAAGCGGCAATTCCATCGTGTGGATTAAGGTGCACGATCTGCCGGATTACGTTTATTTCGACCACTCCATCCACGTCAACAAGGGGATTGGCTGCTCCACCTGTCATGGCCGCATTGATGAAATGCCGCTGACCTATCAGGAGAGTTCGCTGCAGATGGAATGGTGCCTGAACTGCCATCGCAACCCGATCAAGAATCTTCGTCCAACCTCGCAGATCTACCAGATGGCCTGGGAAGGTCCGTCCACACTGCACCCCGTCTGGTGTACCAACCAGCCTACGACGCCCGGTGTTCCGACCGCGCAGCTAGTGAACTGCACCCTGCAAAACCCAGACAACGACGCAGCTCAGGTGGCGGCTCTCGATATGCCGCAGGTTCCGCCCAGCGGTCCCGATTCGCCCACATTTGCCGACAATCGCAACTGGTCTTCTCCGGGGAACGGGTCGGTCCATGCGCAGGTCCCAGTCAATCCGCATTACGTCAAGTTCACAGACCAGAAATCTCTTGGAAGCTATCTCCTGGTGCAATACCATATTCGTCCGCCGCGGCAGCTGACCAGCTGTGACACCTGTCATCGATGAATCGCGATATGCAAAAGCAATCCCAACCGATTCTGGACGCAGCAACGAAAGATAACCGCAAAGGTCAAGATTCGAAGATGGAAAACGAGCATAAGACCGGTACCCACGAGACCATGGCAACGGATTCGGTTGAAAAGTCAAAATCGGCGCAGTTGATGGAGACGGCCCAGGCGCGTCTGGCAGGCATGTCGGGCAAACAGTACTGGCGCACCATTGACGAGCTGGCCGACACGCCCGATTTCCAGGACGCTTTGCGTCGCGAGTTTCCGCAGCATGCCGCCGAGTGGGTGGATTCAGTTTCCCGTCGCGGTTTCATGAAACTGATGGGCGCCTCGATCGCCCTGGCCGGTCTGACCGGATGCACCAAGCAGCCGGACGAGCCCATTTATCCGTATGTAAAGCAGCCGGAAGACCTGGTGCTGGGAGTGCCGATGTATTTTGCGACGGCGCATCCCTTTCCCATGGGTTCCGTTCCGCTGCTGGTAAAAAGTGAGGCCTTTCGGCCCATCAAGCTGGCTGGCAATCCAGAACATCCCATGAACCACGGCACGTCGGATGCCTACACCCAGGGAACGCTGCTGGGTATGTACGATCCGGATCGTTCCAAACGTCCGTTATACCGCGGCGAAACGCGCGACTATCCGAATTTTCTGGCGGACTTTACCACCATGCTGGAATCAAAGAAGGCGAGCGGCGGTCAGGGGCTGTATTTCCTCAGTGGCACCGTAGTTTCGCCCACCCTGGCTGCGCAATGGAAGAGTGCCAGCGCGAAATATCCCAACGCGAAATGGTTCCAGTACGATCCGGTCAATCGCGACTCCTCGCGCATGGCTTCGAAACAGGCCTTCGGCGACTTCGTCGATCCGCAATACAAGCTGGATGCGGCGGATGTTGTGCTCTCGCTCGATGCGGACTTTCTCTCCGGTCTGTGGCAGCCGGGATTTCTGAAGCTGGCTGCGGATTTTTCCAAGCGACGCTCGCTTGAGCCCGGCATTGAAATGAACCGCGTGTATGCGGTTGAGAGCACGCCGTCCACCACGGGATTTAAAGCCGACCATCGGCTGCGGATGCGTGCCAGCCAGGTGGAAGCGTTTGCAGCGGCAGTCGCAGCGGGTGTTGGTGCAGGATCAGCCCCGAGCGGCGCAACGTGGACTCCGGAGCAAACGGCTTATTTGAACGCGGTCGTCAAAGATCTCAAGGCAAATTCTGGCAAGTGTCTCGTGATTCCTGGCGAGCAAGCCGCCCCGGGAGTTCATCTGGCGGCCATTGCCATGAACCAGGCCTTGGGCAATGTGGGCAAGACGGTGGTCTATACCGAGACTGTGAATCCGATGCCGACCGTCGAAATCGACGAGCTGAAGCAATTGGTTGACGATTTGAATGCGGGCAAGGTCGATTGGTTGGTCATCCTCGATACCAACCCGGTATACAGTGCGCCAGCGGATCTGGAATTTGAAAAAGCGATGGGCCGCGCGAAGACTGTCGCTCATATGGGCCTGTACGTCGACGAAACAGCGGATATCGCAGATTGGCATATCAACGCTGCGCATTATCTGGAAAGCTGGTCGGATGTGCGTGCCTACGACGGCACCGTCAGCATCGTGCAGCCAATGATTGATCCGCTCTATGGCGGCAAGTCGGTGCATCACCTGGTTCAGGCCATGCTCGACGATCCGGACCTGTCTCCGATGGATGCCGTCCGCCAGAATTGGAAGTCTGTGCTGGGCGGCGGCGCGCCGGCTGCCGGCAAGGCGGGCGAAGCGAAAGTTGTCGATGCCGAAGCCGACCTGCCGTGGCGCAAGGCTTTGCACGATGGATGGATCGCGAACACCGCGTTTACTCCGAAGCAGGTGAGCGCGAAGAATACTGCCTCCGCAGCTGCGCCCGCTCCTGATGTGACCGCGATGGAGGTCATCTTCCGTCCCGATCCGACCATCTACGATGGACGTTATTCCAACCTTGGCTGGATGCAGGAGCTGCCCAAGCCGATCACCAATCTTTCCTGGGACAACGCCGCGCTGATGAGCATTCAGACGCTGACCAAGCTGAATGCCAGCGAGAGCGATGTAGTCGAAATTGAATATCAAGGCCGCAAGATAAAGGCCTCAGCCCTGGTCGCACCTGGACATCCGGATCAAAGCATCACCATCTATCTGGGCTACGGTCGCCGCAACGCCGGACGGGTCGGCACAGGCGCCGGATTTGATGCCTTCCCGATTCGGCTGGCTTCCTCGCCATTGTTTGCGGTCGGCGCCACCGTCACCAAGACCGGCGAAACCTACGAGTGTGCCGTCACCAAGAGCCATTACATCGACCATCGCAGTTTGTTCGCGCGCGAGTATGGCAACATCGCCGAGGCGAAAGAGGCAACACCGGATACCACGCCGCATTCGCTCGAAGGGCGTGAAGCGGAACAGCGCGGCATCATCCGTGTCGCCACACTCGAGGAATACAAACGGAACCCAAACTTTGCCGCTGCAGACCCGGACTTCAATGCGCCATCGAAGGGCACAACACTGTTTCCCGTATGGGATTACAGCAAGGGCTATCAATGGGGCCTGTCGATCGACATGAACTCCTGCGTTGGCTGCAACGCCTGCATCATCAGCTGCTATGCGGAGAACAATATTGCGGTCGTCGGCAAGCACCAGGTGAAGGTCGGCCGCGATATGCAGTGGATTCGCATCGACACCTATTTTGAGGGCGACATGAATGCGCCCAAGGCCTACCTGCAGCCCATGCTGTGCCAGCAGTGCGAGAACGCGCCCTGCGAGCAGGTCTGTCCGGTGGGTGCGACTGTGCACACTCCCGAAGGCTTGAATGCGATGATCTATAACCGCTGCGTCGGCACCCGCTATTGCTCCAACAACTGTCCATACAAGGTGCGCCGCTTTAACTGGCTGCTGTATTCGGATTACACGACTCCGTCGCTGAAATTGATGCGCAATCCGGAAGTGACAGTTCGAAGCCGCGGCGTGATGGAAAAATGTACCTACTGCGTGCAACGAATCAGCAAAGCAAAGATTCGCGCCGACAAGGAAAATCGTACGGTTCGGGATGGGGAGATCGTCACTGCTTGTCAGGAGGCGTGCCCGACCCAGGCCATTACATTCGGCAACATCAATGACCCAAACAGCCGCGTGTCCAAAATCAAAGCGCAAACACGCAATTACACGGTTCTGGCAGATCTCAACACTCGTCCACGCACGTCCTACATTGCCGGAGTGATGAATCCCAGTCCGGATTTGATGGAAAACATCTGATCGACAAAAGCGATGCACAGATACTTGAAGGCTGACCAACAATAGAAATTTCAGCCCATTGAAGAGGTCGCACGAAGCATGGTTACACCAGGAATTTCACCGCAGAATCCAAAGACTCCGCCGGGCATCGATCCAATGGTCGACCCGGTGACCGGGGAGCAGCGGGTCATTGCGCCCGGACATACGTTCCGCTCGGTCACGGACAAGCTGACGCGCATTGTGCTGACGCCGCACACGCCCCTGGGATGGTTTTTCGGTTTCGCCTTTGCGGGCAGCTTTGTGGTGATGCTGCTGGTTGCAGTGACCTGGCTATTTCTGAAAGGCACCGGCATATGGGCCATCACGATCCCTGTGGCGTGGGGATTCGCGATCATCAATTTCGTCTGGTGGATCGGAATTGGCCACGCTGGAACCTTGATTTCCGCCATTCTTTTGTTGTTCAAGCAGAAGTGGCGTAACTCGATCAACCGTTTTGCGGAAGCGATGACACTGTTCGCCGTGGTTTGCGCCGCCATGTTCCCGGTCATCCATACCGGGCGACCCTGGCTGGCAATCTACTGGCTGTTTCCGTATCCGAACACGATGAACTACTGGCCGCAATTCCGTTCCCCGCTGATGTGGGACGTGTTTGCGGTTTCCACCTACGCCACCATCTCAGTCGTGTTCTGGTATATCGGCATGATCCCCGATCTGGGGACGCTGCGTGACCGGGCGAACTCCAAGTTCGGCCGCTTTATCTATGGCCAGATGGCCCTCGGCTGGCGCGGTTCTGCCCGCCACTGGATGCGGTATGAGACTGCATCGCTGTTGCTGGCCGGTTTGGCGACGCCGCTGGTACTTTCCGTTCACACCGTCATCAGCTTCGATTTTGCTGTGGCCATCATGCCGGGCTGGCACACCACGATTTTCCCGCCTTACTTTGTAGCCGGCGCCATCTATTCCGGATTTGCCATGGTGCTGACGCTGGCGATTCCGATCCGCAAGTTTTATCACCTGGAAGATCTGATCACGATTCGCCATCTCGACAACTGCGGCAAGGTTATGCTCGCGACCGGCTTCATCGTTGCCTACGGCTACATGACGGACATCGCATACGCCTGGTATTCCGCCGATAAGTGGGAATTCTTTATGGCCTGGAACCGTATCTTCGGGCCGATGGGCTGGTCGTACTGGGTGCTTATTTTCTCCAATATTCTGTTTCCGCTCACTACCCTTTGGTCTAGGCGCCTGCGGCACAACGTCGCCTACCTGTTCATCGTGTCGCTGATCGTGAACACGGGAATGTGGTTTGAGCGCTTCGTAATTGTTGTCACCAGTCTCACGCGCGACTACCTGCCGTCTTCCTGGGGCACCTACCGTGCGACACGCTGGGACTACATGACGTTTGTAGGAACGCTGGGATTGTTCACGTTCCTGTTCTTCCTGTTTATCCGACTCTTACCCATGATTCCAATGTCAGAAATTCGCCAGCTTTTGCCCGGCGCAAAAATCAACGAAGCAGAACTTCAGCACAAGGGTGGTGACTAATGCCAGTGCGCGAAGGGATTTACGGATTGCTCGCCGAATTCGACACACCGACTGAACTGGTGGTGGCGGCCAAGGCCTCCTATGACGCGGGATATCGGCGCATGGATTGCTATACGCCCTACCCAGTAGAAGAGGCTGCAGAAGCCATGGGCTTCGATGAGCCGAAAGAAAAAGGTGTGTCCCGCGTTTGCTTGCTGGGCGGAATCCTCGGCGGGCTCGCCATGTTCACGCTTGAATCCTGGATTTCGATCTGGGCGTATCCGCTGGATGTCGCCGGTCGCGGCAAGTTTTCCTGGGTGGCCTTTATCATTCCGGCATATGAGTGGACCATTCTGTGGGCCGGGCTTTCCGCCGGTTTCGGCATGTTGGCGCTGAATCGGCTGCCCGCGCCCTATCACCCTGTATTCAACGCGCCGAATTTTCGCAACGGCGCAACGTCCGACAAGTTCTTCCTCTGCCTGGAGGCCGATGATCCGCGCTTTTCGGTGACGGAAACTCGTTCTCTGCTGGAGTCGCTGCACCCAGCCTCGGTCGTCGAGGTGGAGCATTAATTTCATGCCAATGCATTCGAAAAATTCACAGTTTCGCTGCCCGTTTCGCTGGATGGCCGCCACTGCCGCTCTTGCCGCGCTGATTCCGCTTGCTGGATGCCGGCAGGATATGCAGAACCAGCCCAAGATGATTCCTCAGCGCGGAACCCGCTTTTTTGCCAGCGGCCGCTCGGTTCGGCCGCAGGTTCTGGGCACGGTGGCGCGCGGGCAACTCGACGCCGATACGTATTTCTACACCGGCATGATCGACAAGAAAGAACAGGACGCCATGCCGTTCCCGGTGACCATGACGGTGATGCGGCGCGGTCAGGAGCGCTTCGACATCTATTGCACGCCGTGCCATTCCCGCGTCGGCAACGGTCGTGGGATGATCGTCGAGCGCGGGTACAAGCCGGCAGGTGATTACATGAACCCGGCAATCCTGAAAAAGCCGCTCAGCCATTATTTCCGCGTCATGACCTATGGATTTGGCGCCATGCCCGATTATGCGGCACAGATCACGCCTCAGGATCGATGGGCCATCGCCGCGTATATTCGCGCATTGCAGCTCAGTCAAAATGCCACGCTGGCGGATGTTCCTGCGGGCACCAATATCCAGACGCTGGCTGAGGTTTCGCAACAAATGGGCTTTGGCCCGAATTTCGCTGCGGACTGGACCATTCCGCAGTTGACCGATGTGCCCAGCACCTACGATATGAAGTCAGAAATCGATGCCGGGAAAAATGTGCCCGCGGAGACAAAAACCGCAGCCAGCAATCACTCCCCGCGTAAGGGAGCAAAGTAAACGGTGACGGACTCAAGCATGGAACACGAAACCCACGCATATCAGTTGCCCGCAGACCTGAGCGCGCCACCAGCGGTGTTGCGCTGGCGACTTCGCGCCATCTCCATTGCCGCCGTTTTCGCAGTGCTGGCGGTGATCGATCTTTTGATCAGCCACAACTTTGACTATGTATTGCGCGGCTGGCTGATGGGGTTAATGATTTGCCTGAGCTTTTGCCTCGGCGGCCTGGCGCTGCTGATGGTGCAATGGGTGAGCGGCGGAAAATGGGGACTGCTGATCCGTCGTCCGCTGGAGGCGATGAGCCGCACCTTGCCGTTGCTGTTCCTGATGTTTTTGCCGATCGCGATTTTTGCCAAGCGCTTGTATATCTGGGCGCGCATCCTTGATCCGCAGGCGGCCTTCCACGCGGGTGTCATCGATGCCATGCAGGCGCATGCCATCGAATACAAGCGGCCCTATCTGAATCTTGAAGGCTTCTGGATTCGCGGGATTATCTACTTCCTCATCTTCGGAATCTTTGTCTATTTCCTCAATCGCTGGTCGCTGCAGCGCGACTTTGACAAGATCCACGGCAATTGGTTCTGGCAGAAGCGTTTTGAAAATCTCAGCGGTCCCGGCCTGGTGGTCTATTCGCTGGTGTTGACCGGCATGTGCGTCGAGTGGGTCATGTCGCTCGATCCCACCTGGTTTTCATCGATGTATGGATTTATGTTCATCGTTGCGCAGGGATATGCGGCGCTTGCCCTGGCCGTGCTCATGGTTCTGGCCCTCTCGCAATATGAGCCCATCAAGGCGATCTTTCGTGTGCGGGAGCAGCACGATCTCGGCAAATTGATGCTTGCGTTTGTCATGTTGAATATCTACATGGCGTTTTCGCAGTATCTGATCATCTGGTCCGGCAACCTGCCCAATGAAATTCGCTGGTACATGGACCGCATCACTGGCGGATGGGGACCGATCGCTGGATTGGATTTCCTCTTCCACTGGGTGCTTCCGTTCTTCCTGCTGTTGTCACGCGATTTGAAACGCAACAAGCGGAGACTGGCTGCTGTTTGCTGCATTATGCTGTTCGCTCGCTTCTGGGATACGTGGTGGTTAATTGCGCCCAACTTCCCGGGGGATCGCCGCAATCTCCACTTCAGCGTGCCGGAACTGCAATACCTGTTTGTTCCCGTGGCGATGGTTGCATTGTGGATGGCTTACTACTTTACGACCCTGCGGACACGCGGTCTGGTGGCGCTGAACGATCCGCATCTGCCCGAAATTCTGGAGCCTGAACATGCCCACGCATAACCCGCACGACCCCAACAATCCGAACCAACCCGGCGGGCCTGACGCACCTCATGATGTCGAGTCCGGGGATTTTATGACGCTGCACCAGCAGCCGGATCCGGAAAGCCGCAAGGCCGGGTATGAGCTGACAGACGCCAACATCACCGACATTGCTGGATTTCTGGTGGTGATGGCTGCATCGATCGCCGTGGTTTTTGTGCTCGCGTTTGGAATTGGGAAGTTGATCTATTACGGACTCAACAAGCAGGATGGCGCGGCAAATAAGTGGAGTCAGATGGCAGGTGCGAAACCGGGCAATATGGAATCGAATCCGCAAATTGAGCAGCAGCAGCTGCAGTCGCTGGTGAAAAGATTTCCTACCCCACGGCTGCAAGCCGACGACGGCAACATGGAAGTCGCCGACATGCACGCCCGCGAGGATATGCTGCTGAATCACTACACGTGGATCGACCAGGGCAAGCAAACCGTGCGAATCCCGATCGAGCGCGCTATGCAGCTCATTGCTCAGAAAGGGCTGCCGGTCGAAAGCCAGCAAGGCCCCCAGGAGCAGGTGATGTTCGGCGATACGCCCACGACGGTGACCGCGCCGCTGACCAATGGATTTGCTCGCACTGGACCCGAGCTGCAAATGATTGAGGCGCGCGATCAACGCCTGGGCATTGGTCCCTATTCTGAAACCCACGCAGAGCTGCATCCGGATCACTAGGATTTATGAGAACAGCGTCGACAATTCGTTCCCATTACGCAGCCTCCCGGGCGCTGAAAACGGTGCTGTGCGCATGCCTGATGGCTGCTTTCGCGCCTGCGATCGCTCGTGCCCAGGTCGCTCCGATTGGCGAAAAATCGATGGGCGATCCGTCGCAGAACAAGTTGCCGCAAATCCTGCAGAAGACCACGATCCACCAGAATCTCGATCAGCCGCTTCCACTCAATGCCGAGTTTCGTGATGAGACCGGTCGAACCGTTCATCTGGGGGATTACTTCGGAAAGCGCCCCGCGATTCTCGCGCTGGTCTATTACCGCTGCAACATGCTTTGTCCGGAGGAAATGAACGGCCTGATCGGCGCGCTGGATATGTTGAAATTCACGCCGGGAAAAGACTTTAACGTCATTGTGGTCAGCTTTGATCCCACGGATACTCCCGCGGAGGCCGCCTCGCAGAAAGCGCTCTACGTTAAACGTTACGGCCGACCGGGTACGGGAGCTGGCTGGCATTTTCTTACCGGTTCTGAAGCGTCGATCGCTGCGCTCACCAAGGCTGTTGGTTTCGGATATGTCAGCGTCCCCGGCCCGGATGGGAAGATCAATCAATTCGCTCACCCCAGCTCGATTGAGCTGATTACAACCGAGGGCATGATTTCGCAATACTACCTGGGCGTCGAATACTCCGCCCGCGATATGCGCGCCGGCCTGGTGGAAGCCTCGCATGGCCAGATCGGAACTCCGGTAGATTTGATCTATACCTACTGCTACCACTATGACCCGCACATGGCGAAGAACAGCATGATTGTGGTCCGCATCGTGCAGCTTGGCTGCATGTTGACGGTGCTGGCGTTAGGGGCATTTATTTTGATTTCGCTGCGGCAGGAAGCTATGCAGGGTGGCAACGCGGCAGCTACGAAAAAGGCGAACGGGTAAAACATACATGTCGCACATCAGTCCTGTACTTTGGCAGTTCTTAATTCACTGGCTGCAGAACTTTGCGATTTTCCCGCCGGAGGCCTCCACCATCGCTCCGTACGCGGATGCGCTGTACTTTGCGTTGGTGGGGATGACCATTACCGGCGTGGTGCTGGTGATGGCCATGGTCACGTTCTTCTCGCTGCGCTATCGCCAGGAGCGGCATCCGGAGGCGGTCCAGATTGAGGGCTCGACACTACTGGAAGCGACATGGACGCTGATTCCGCTGGGAATTTTTCTGGTGTTCTTTGTGTGGGGCGCGCTGCTCTATTTCCGCGTATACAATCCTCCGCCAAATTCCATGAACGTATACGTGGTCGGCAAGCAGTGGATGTGGAAGATCGAGCATCCCGGCGGCCAGCATGAAATTAATTCGCTGCATATTCCCGAAGGCGTGCCCATCCAGGTGACATTGATTTCCCAGGATGTGTTCCACAGCTTTTCGATTCCGGCATTCCGCGTGAAGCGAGAAGCCATTCCGGGCCGCTACACTACGGTCTACTTTGAAGCCACCAAGCCGGGGAAATATCACCTGTTCTGCACGCAATATTGCGGCACCGACCATTCTCAGATGATTGGATGGGTGTACGTGATGACGCCGACGGACTACAGCAAGTGGGAAGCCAGCAACACCAGTGGCGCTTCACTGGCGCAGAACGGAGAACGTCTCTTTGCCAGCGTGGGTTGCAATGCGTGCCACAATGACACCGCATCGGCCCGCGGTCCGAATCTCGCCAACGTCTATAACACTCGCATCCGTTTGACCGATGGATCCACTGTGGTTGCGAACGAAGCCTTTATTCGCGAAACTATTTTGAACCCCTCGACCCACGTGCCCGCCGGATATGCCCCGATCATGCCCACCTACCAGGGACAGATCAGCGAAGATGGACTCATCGACCTGGTGGAATACATCAAGAGCCTGGATTCCAATTACCGCATCCAGCAGACACTGAACAAATCTCAGATATCATCTGCCCAAGCCTCAACCGAAGGAAAGACGGTCCCAGCACAAGGAGCAGCAAAGCCATGAGCACCATCGTATCGCTACCCGACCAGTCGACAGCCAAGCTGCCGGCGAAAAGCTATCTCAATCAGGAGTATGGACTGAAGAGCTGGCTGCTCACCGGCGACCATAAGCGGATCGCGATGCTGTACCTGTTTTCGATTACCTTTTTCTTCATCATTGGCGGAGTGCTTGCAGGGTTGATCCGATTGGAGCTGTTGACGCCGCCCAGCGACTTGATGGCGACCGACACCTATAACAAAGTATTCAGCATGCACGGCATTATCATGGTGTTTCTGTTTTTGGTGCCGTCGGTACCGGCTACCATCGGGAATTTTCTGATTCCTCTGATGGTTGGAGCGAGAGACCTCGCATTTCCCAAGATCAACCTGTTGAGCTGGTATCTCTACTGGATTGGCGGCCTTTTCATCCTCGCCACCATGGTCCTTGGCGGAGTGGATACAGGCTGGACTTTCACCACTCCACTGTCCACCCACTATGTGAATACGCACGTGGTGACTGCGGCGCTGGGAATCTTCATGGCCGGGTTCTCTTCCATTTTTACCGGCCTGAACTTTATCGTCACCATTCACCGTATGCGTTGCCCTGGGATGACATGGTTTCGCCTGCCGCTGTTTGTCTGGGGCCACTATGCAACTTCGATCATCATGATTCTGGGCACGCCGGTCCTGGCCATCACGCTGGTGCTGGTCGGCCTGGAACGAATATTTAACATTGGAGTGTTCGACCCGACCAAGGGCGGTGATCCACTGCTGTTCCAGCATTTGTTCTGGTTCTATTCCCATCCAGCGGTGTACATCATGATCTTGCCCGGGATGGCAGTCATCTCGGAGGTGATCAGCACGTTTTCCCGAAAACGAGTCTTCGGTTATACCGCGGTTGCATTCTCCTCTGTCGCCATTGCGGTCTTCGGCTTCCTGGTTTGGGAACATCACATGTTTATCATGGGCGTCAGCCAGTACTCGGCACTGGTTTTCTCTCTGATGACCATGCTGGTTGCGGTGCCGTCGGCGATCAAGATTTTCAACTGGTCCATGACGCTGTACAAGGGCTCCATCACGTTTGAAACGCCGATGCTCTACGCCTTCGGCTTCATGGGACTTTTCACCATCGGCGGCCTGACGGGTATTTTCCTGGCGACGCTTGGCATGGACATTCACCTGACCGAGACATATTTCGTAGTCGCCCATTTCCACTTTGTCATGGTGGGTGGAATGCTGATGGCATACATGGCTGGAGTGCATTTCTGGTGGCCGAAGATGACGGGGCGCATGTATCCCGAAGCCATCTCAAAGACAGCCGCGGTCATCACCTTCATCGGTTTCATTGTCACCTTCTTTCCGCAGTTCATCCTGGGCTATCTGGGGATGCCGCGCCGGTATGCAGCTTATCCGGCGGACTTCCAGGTGCTGAACGTGTTCTCGACTGCCGGGGCATCCATCCTGGGGATTGGCTACCTGCTGCCCCTGCTGTATCTGCCCTGGTCGCTGATCTACGGGAAGATTGCCGGCAACAATCCCTGGCAGGCGACCGGGTTGGAGTGGCAGATTCAATCGCCGCCTTTGACTGAAAATTTCCCAGAGATTCCGATTATGGATCACGAAGCCTACGACTACGAGTGGCTGGCAAACAAGACTCACCACGAGGTACAGACCGTTGGATAGCCAATCGATTGCGACAACGCCGCAGGAGCTGGATGGTGTAGACCTACCGCACCCGCACGAACATCCCGCTTATATGCGGCACCATTTTGAAGACATTGGCCAGCAGCGAGAAGCCGCAAACTTCGGTATGTGGGTATTTCTGCTGACCGAAATCATGTTCTTTGGCGGGCTGTTCTGCGCCTACCTCATTTTCCGCAACTGGTACCATCCGGCCTTTGTGGCCGGCAGCAACATGATGAGCATTACCCTGGGCACGACGAATACGGCGGTCCTGATTGCCTCCAGCTTCACCATGGCGATGGCTGTCTACAGCGCTGAAATGCGGCGCAAGGGTCAGTTGGTCCTGTTTCTGGTGCTTACGATCCTGTTGGGTTTTGTGTTTCTGGCGATTAAAGGGGTGGAATGGACGACGGAGTACCAGGAACAGCACGCTCCCGGGATCAACTTCTCGATTCAGGACTTTGTGCATCCCAAAAATCCTAAGGCGATTCCACTTGCGCCCGACATGGCGGAAAAAACGCAGCTGTTTTTTTTCATGTATTTCGTGATGACCGGAATGCACGCCTTGCACATGATCATCGGAATCGGCATTCTGTTCTTCCTGGTGGCACGAGCTTCGAAAGGCGCCTTCACCGAAGGTCACGTCATGCCGATAGAAAATTTTGGATTGTATTGGCACTTTGTCGACATCATTTGGATATTCCTGTTCCCATTGCTGTATCTGATCAGTCGTTATCGATAACCGGCGACATGGCTTGCAGCAAGATTTGAAACCGCCCGCCATCGCGGGAAATATGGAGCATCGAGCATGACCGAGAAGACCAAAGAGACCCATCAGGATTCCGAATTTCACGTCGTAAAGCCGCCCGTCTATCTGGCAATATTTTTTTCGTTGCTGGTGTTGACCGCAGCGACGACCGCCATTTCGTACATTGACCTGGGCGTGTTCAATGCGGTCATTGCCTTGGCCATTGCGTGCCTGAAGGCATCCCTGGTCGTGCTGTTTTTCATGCACATTCATTACAGTTCCCGTTTGTTGAAACTGACCGTAGCTGCGGGACTCTTTACCTTTATGCTGCTCATCAGCCTTACCATGACGGACTACATCAGCCGCGCCTGGGGCATGTTCTAAACGCCCGTCGCGCGCGTCAGACGTCGAATCGAGCCAATGAAAGATGCGGATCAACAGGTCCGGCTGCGTCGCTTTTGGGGAGCGACGATCTTCTCGCTGGGCATACTTTGGGGATTCTCCAACGTTATCTACTTCCCGGTCGCCGCATTGACCAGCATTGTTGGCAGCTCCTGGCTGGAAGTTTTTATCATTCTCGCCGGCGGTGTTCTCACCTTCACTGCCTCCATCCTGGCTTTCTATCAGCGACGCATCGCATCGCGATTTCTTGTCGCAGGCGGCATCGTTCTGCTCGGCGTCGCAATCGGCGGACAATTTGTTCTCCCGCTCAGTACGCGCGGAATTCCCAATCTGCTGTTGCTCTTTCTTTCCGGCGCGGTCGCCATTTCGCTCGGCTTGTTTGGAGCGATCACCGAGCAAAAAGGCTGGCCCACTTTGCGCGACCTTCCCTGAGCGTTTAGAAATCCCTCATTTCCGCTACTGCAGCGAACCGATTAGGATGGAACGTTGGAATCTTTCTGTACGATGGAGTTTGCAACATGACCATCAAGATCGCCGCCCGCCCTCAACTGGCGCATTTAACCGCCCAGCTGGATGAGCTGAAACAAAAAGGGACTTACTTTCATTTACGCATCCTGGAAGATCAGCAGGAGCCGGTCTGTACCTACGACGGCAAACGAGTGATCAACCTCGCGTCCAACAATTATCTGGGCCTGACTGCGCATCCCAAACTGCGCGAGGCAGCGATCGAAGCCACTCGCAAATATGGTGTCGGCTCGGGCGCGGTTCGTACCATTGCCGGCACCATGCGCATCCACATGGAACTGGAAGAGAAAATCGCGCGCTTCAAAAATGTCGAAGCCTGCGTCGTCTTTCAGTCAGGCTTTACAGCGAACGCCGGAACCGTCTCTGCCATTCTCGGCAAAGATGACTTCATCATCTCTGACGAATTGAACCATGCCAGCATTATCGATGGCGCTCGCCTCTCGCGTGCCAAGGTAAAAGTCTTTCGTCATCGCGACACCGCGCATGCTGAGGAACTGTTGCAGGAGGTTCAGAAAGAGCCTGGTCGCAAGCTGTTGATCACGGACGGTGTGTTTTCCATGGATGGCGATATCGGACCCGTCGACAAGCTGTGCGATCTCGCAGACAAATATGGTGCCATCATGATGGTCGATGATGCGCATGCCTCCGGCGTTCTGGGTCGCAATGGAAGGGGAAGTGTAGACCATTTCAACTGCCATGGAAGAGTGGATGTGCAGGTGGGGACGCTGTCAAAAGCGATCGGCGCACTGGGCGGATATGTTTGTGGCACGCGCGACCTGATCGACTATCTGTATCACCGCGCGAGACCGTTCCTGTTTTCCACGTCGCACCCACCATCCGTCGCTGCCACCTGCATCGCCGCGTTCGACATCCTGGAGAACGAGCCAGAGCGAATCGAACGCCTATGGGACAACACCCGCTACTTCAAAAAGCAATTAGCGGCTGCCGGCTTCAATATCGGCGGCGTTAATACGCCCGCGAGCGAGACGCCGATCACCCCGATCATCCTCGGCGAAGGTCGAATTGCGATGGAGTTTTCCCGCAAGCTGTTCGACGCGGGCGTGATGGCGACTGGCATCGCGTTCCCAACCGTTCCGGAAGGCAAGGCGCGAATCCGCACCATCATGACCAGCGAACACACGCGTGCCCAACTGGATCAAGCGCTGGAAACCATGGCTCGTATCGGCAAGCAGATGGCGATTCTCCAGTAACTGTGCACTCGCGACCGCCCAACTTCTACGCGCCCTCTTCGTGCTGCGCTTGTAACGACCCGACTACACTACCAAAGCAACTTTAGTGCGAATTGAATCTGGCGCGACGTCGTCGAGGTACTCGTGATCACACCCGCAGTCGGCGAGACCCCTGACGGAGTAAACACCACTGGATTCGGCGTACTGAAATTCGCCCGGTCCAGCACATTGAACAGCTCCGCTCGAAACTCACTCGACATTCGCCCGTGAATCGGCGTGGTTTTCAGGAATGACAAATCCCACGTCGCCAGTCCAGGTCCGGTCAACGTATCTCTTCCAAGGTTTCCATAGAAGCCGCTTCCGTTGGGCGGCGCCAGGAACGCGTCGGGATTGAACCACTGTTTCGGGGAACCGAGGATCACCCGCCCGGAAAACAGCGGATTGACAAAAGGTCTCACCGGATTTTTTGTGTCTCCATTGTTCGACGGGTTGTAGCTCAGCTGTGGAGTGAATGGGAAACCGGATTGCAAGGTCACAATCGAGTTCGCCGTCCAACCGCCGACGAGGAAGTTTTGAATTCCAGAAGCACTCCTCAAGTACCGCTTGCCATATCCGAAGGGCAGATCGTAGGTCGCGCTGATGACTCCGATGTTTCTCACGTCATAGGTCGCAGGGCCGTGATCGGCCCGCAGATCGAATGGGTTCGAAACGAGTCCAGGTGCATTGCCGGCCGCTGTGGCGTTCAGCGAATCGCCATCATCCAGCGCCTTCGACCATGTATACACGCCGCGCAATGCAAGCCCGTGGCTGTATCGATGGGTTACATCGACCTGCAGCGCGTTGTAGGAACTTGTTCCCACCGAAAACCATGCCCATGCCGCACCCAGTGCCGGATTCGCCAGCGGCGTTCCAGCAGGAATGTAATACGATCCTGCAGGAATGGTTGCGCCCGCCAGCGGAGCCGGAAAGTTCGCAGGATAATTCGTTGGGCAGGGCGCCCCCGGACACACGTTTGGAGTCGGTTCATTATCGTCCAGGCTGAGGATCTGGTGATAGCCATGCGAACCGACATAGCCCAATCGCAGAACCGTGTTTGCGGAGAGTTCCTGTTCAATCCCCAGGCTGTAGGAGATTAAAGTCGGCGTTTTCATATCCGGCTGCACCCCCGCCGGCGATACCTTGGCCTTCGCGGGTACCGGCGATGTTGGCAGCGGAAGTTCGGACACCGGCAGCGCAGAGATACCATAGGTCGGATTAAACGGCGCGTTCTGGTCCATCCGATACCCGAGCGCGTCCTGCAAATCGTTGTACATTCCAAAGCCCGCCCGAAGAACAGTTCCATAGCCGAGCGGGGTCCATGCCAGGCCGATTCTCGGCTGTGGCAGAAACTTCGCGTTGTTCACAGTGAAGGCGGAATCCGCGATCCTCGGCTGAGTTTGAATCACATGATTCACGAACACGAAGTTGGCGGCGCGGCCATGAGCCTCATTCCAACCAGTCGTGAATTCATCGCGAAATCCCAGCGATACCGTCAACTTTGGCGTCACTCGAATCACATCCTGCGCATACAGCGCGCCCAGCCATGAACGCCAATTCATTTCGGTCGGCGTCGGATCGTACACGAATGTGCCGACTGTTCCACTTAGGAATTGCTGCAACCCTGTAAACGTCGCCTGGCCAAACTGGCTCAGTGCCAGCTCCTCGTTGGATTGCAGCCGTTGGAACCATCCGCCGAAGGTGAATTGATGTTGTCCCTTGGTCCAGGTGACGTGGTCCTCGTAGGTGAACAGGTTCCGCGTGATATGGAGGTTGCTGCCATTGTTGCTTCCTGCCAGACTCACCTGCGCCGCTGGATTGGATGCCGCGCTGCCGCCTACCACAACGGCGCCGACAGGATGGGGGCCCACAAAGCCAGGCAAGTCTGCCGCGGGCGTTCCTGGTGAGGGTTCGCCGGTGAAGAAGTAGCTGGCGCGCGTAAAGCCGGCGCGGGCAGTGTTCAGCAGCGTCGGCGTAAACACGTGAATTTCGTCCAGGCTGAGAACTTGCTCGCGCAACCCTTCCAGATCCGTGCTGTATAAATTGCTGCTGGTGGGTGTCACGTCGGCGCTGTCGTCAATGGTGTAGACCGAACTGAAGGTGTCACTCTGGGAGAATGTGCGATCCAGCCGGACCGTACCAAAGTCGTCACGAATGGTTTGCAACGGACTGTTGTAGGCGGTTGCAATACCGCCATAATCGGGAGCGTTCGGGGTTGGCGTCGGCCACAGCGCAAACAGCGGTTGAACTCCCGGCGCAACGCCGACGTAGACCAGGCCAGAAGGAGCGCATGGGTTCGGCGCGGGAGTCACCAGCTTGCATGGCAAGTATCCGAGACGCGCATTTGCATCCGGAACCAGGTCGACTCCAGACTGATGCAGGTGTTGTCGCAGGCCTTCATAATTACCGAAGAGAAATGTTTTGTTCCTTTGGATCGGCCCTCCCAGCGCCCCTCCAAATTGGTTGCGTTGGAATGGCGGAGCCGACCCTTGATCGAAATAGTTGGGCGCATCGAAGTCATTGTTCCGCAGAAATTCATACACGCTGCCATGCACTTGGTTGGTTCCAGAGCGAGTCACAATCAACACCTGGGCCCCAGGCCTCTTGCCGTACTCCGCGCCGTAGGAGTCACGCAGCACATTGAATTCGCGAACAGCGTCGACGCCGAGCAGCTCCTGGCTCACGCCTCCGGGCTGCATGTTATTCTCTGCTGCGCCAGAAAATTCCACTCCATTCAGCAGGAACAGATTTTGCTGCGGGCGATTGCCGGAAACTGCAAAGTTATTGCCCACTGTGGAATTGGATACACCGACACCACCCGTCTTCTCCGATGTGAAATTGACGATGCCAGGATTCAGCGTCAGCAACTCGTCATAGCTGCGGCCGTTCAGCGGCAGATTCTGGATCTGGCGCTCGCCGACTAATCCGGAAATGTCGCCCGTGTTGACATTCACCAGCGGAGCGTCTGCGTGAACCACCACCTGCTGATTGACGTTCCCCACCCGTAATTGAATATTGACTGCGGCCGCCTGGTTCACCGCCAGGTGAATGCCGGCTCGAATGGCTTCGGTGAATCCTGGCTTCTTGACGCTAATCTCATACTCACCCACGGCTAGGGCAGGAATCTGATAACGGCCATTGGCATCTGTAACGTCGCTGCGAATTGCTTCCGTGTTCACATTGCGCACCGTGACCATCGCGGAAGGCACAGCTGCACGCGATGGGTCAGTGATCGTCCCAGAGAGGGATGCCGTCACTTGAGCATGAGCGGGAGTCGCACCAATCGGCACCAGGATCAGCAGGCCGAGCGCTCGAACCATCCATCTCTGAATAAACCCAGATTTTCCAAGGGCGACAGTCGGCGAGAAAGGCTCCATGACAGTTCTCCTTTGACGGGCAAATATGGGAAGCGATATGTTATGGGCCTTCAAAAGGCCGTAGATGCTTAATCAATACGATTAGACGCACAAAAATCGATTATAGCAATATGAATTAGTGCGAATCATCGGATTGTGGAACTGGGGGTTGTGAGGATGATTGAATGGAACGGCGCGGCAGAAGGTCGACGCCGGGATAACCAAAGAATCGCCGACGCGCGACCGGATTGTCGTCGTTCTGGGTTTGGAGCTGGGTGGGAGTCGCCCTGCCGCGATTTAACGGTGCGGCGACGTAGGCACGTTTCGAGCATCGTGAACGATGCGGCCTTCGCTGATTGTCATTTGGATGCGTCCCGGCAACTTCGATCCGTCGAGCGGAGAATTCCTCGACTTCGATTTCGATTCGCTCACGCGGAATTGCCAGTCATCGTTGGGCCGGAACAGAACAACATCGGCAAATGAGCCCACCGCGAGCGATCCGCGATCTTTCAAATGCAGCACCTGTGCCGGCTGGCTGCTCAGCAGCGCCAACACCCGCATGAGCGGCATGCGATGCTGCCGATGGAGCACCAGCAAAGACAATCCAAGCGCCGTCTCCAGTCCAATGATGCCGTTCGGGGCGCGCTCAAATTCCTGCTCTTTTTCATGCAGGGCGTGCGGAGCATGGTCAGTGGCAATCGCATCCACAGTTCCGTCTAGGATTCCGCTGATCAGTGCTGTACGATCTTCTTCGCTGCGCAGCGGCGGATTCATCTTCGCATCCGTGTTGTAGTCGCCGATGGCGGCCTGCGTCAGCGCAAAATGATGCGGCGCTACTTCGCAGGTGACATGCAGTCCGCTGCGTTTGGCGCGACGCACAGCCTCGAGCGCTTTCGCCGTGGACAGATGCGCCACATGCAAATGCGCACGACTGGAAGGGTCTCCTTTGCGAAGCCGCGACAGCAACTCAATGTCGCGCTCCACAATGCCGCTCTCAGCATCGACCGACATGCCGCGCAATCCTAGTCGGAACGAAAGCGCACCGGCGTTCATGCTTGCTCCCTGCGTGATCCGCGTGTCTTCGGCATGTTGAATCACGGGCAGCCCGACACGCGCCGCCTGCGCCAGCGACTCAAACATGATGTTGTCTTCCAGGATCGGCTTGCCGTCATCCGATACCGCAACCGCACCCGCAGCCTGCAGCGCCTTGTAATCGGCGATGGCTTCGCCTCGGCTTCCGAGCGTGGCCGCAGCAATGGGAAATACTCGCACCACCGCCTTGCGATCCGCGGACTGCATCCAGCGCGTGGTCTCTGGCGAATCGTTTACGGGCGATGTATTCGGCATCGCGCAGACGCTGGTAAATCCGCCTGCCGCCGCAGCCTGCGTGCCGCTTTCAATCGTCTCTTTATAAGCTTGCCCGGGCTCGCGCAGATGCACGTGGATATCAACCAGACCGGGTGCAACAACCATGCCGGTTGCATTCACGATCGTCGCCTTTTCTTTTTTTGCCAACGCAGTCAGCTTGCCGGGCGTTTCCATGGCGGCGACGCGCCCATCGCGCACGTACAGATCTCGTCTTTCATCCGTTCCAGTGGACGGATCGACGAGATGGCCGCCCTGAATCAACATTGCTGTCATCGATTCTTACTCGATTCGTCATTTCTTTTGGGATGTGCATCCAGCGCGCGCGCCAGCAGCGCCATGCGGATGATCGAGCCGTGATACACCTGTTCCGCAATCACTGAGTTGGGTCCATCCGCGATTTCGCTGGTGACTTCCAGCCCGCGAATCACCGGTCCGGGATGAAGAACGATCGCTTCTGGCGCCAGCGCTGCTAATCGCTGCTTATGTAACTGATACTGTTCTATATAGTTTTCCAAATCGATTTCGAGGCCAGCCAGCCGCTCTTTTTGAATGCGCAGCATCATCACGACGTTCGATTGCTGCAGTGCGCGATCAAAATTCCGTTCAATTTCTACCCCCGGTCCGATGCCTGCCGCGTATTCCGGCAACAGGCTTTCCGGTCCGCAGAAAATAACCCGCGCGCCCAGCCTGGGCAGCAGCAACGCATTGGAGCGGGCCACACGACTGTGCAGAATGTCGCCCACAATCGTGACCGTAACTCCCTGCAATGTACGCTCGTGGATCAAATGATTTCGCTTGGCCGCCACTCGCGCGCTCTTCGGCAAGTGAGCCAGAATAGTTCGCAAATCCAGTAGCGCCTGCGACGGATGTTCGTGGCTCCCATCGCCTGCGTTCAGTACCGGTAAGCCGGTGAAGTGTGCCAGCACGTAAGGCGCACCGGAATTTGGATGCCGCAGAATAATGCATTCCGCGCCCAGCGAGCGCAGCGTGACCCCTGTATCCTTCAGCGATTCACCTTTCTCAATGCTGGAAGACAACGAACTCACCAGGGTGGTATCGGCGCCGAGAGATTTTGCAGCCAGTTCAAACGACGTGCGGGTCCGCGTGCTCGACTCGTAAAACAGCAGCGCCACACGACGCTTGGCAAAGCGTTGGGCTCGACGCGACGCCGGCATCACTTCCAGTTCCGCGGCTTCCGTCAGGATACGATCCACATCTTCCAGCGTGAAGTGGGTCACTGAGATGGAAGAACCCGGATGAACATACCCCAGCGGGACAGTTGCATGGAATTTGGGCACCGCAATCTTGCTCCCCGGCGCGATTGTCGGGGAAATCTCAAGCGCTACAAGAGGGCGTTTCGAAGAAGAATGACTGTTGCTCGCTCCGTTGCCAGGGGTCTTGGCCGTGGGCGCTTTTGTTTTCGCTTTACTCGTCGCCGTCTTCCGTTTGATTGGCATGCTTCCGTTCAACATCATCCGAATGCGATGGCAAAAAGGGGCCACGCAGGGTTCATCCGTCGACTCGTTCCATCAGCAATACCTGCTCACTATCGTCCGTCTCGTCCAGCTTCACTTCGATAATTTCGCGGTCTGTGGTCTGGATTGTGCGTCCGACAAAGCTTGCCTCGATCGGCAGCTCGCGATGTCCGCGGTCAATTAACGCCAGCAACCGCACGCGTTTCGGGCGGCCATGATCGATCAGCGCATCCAGGGCTGCACGTACAGTGCGGCCGGTGTACAGCACATCATCCACCAGCACCACATCGCGACCCGTGACATCGAATCCGAGAGCGCCGGGATTGACCACCGGACGAGGTCCACGGGTGGTCAGGTCATCTCGATAGAAACTGATATCGAGCGTTCCCACATCGATCGGCTTTTTCTCGATCGTCTCCAGCAGCTTCGCCAGTCGCTTCGCCAGCGGAACGCCTCGGCGGTGAATTCCGACCAGAGTCAGGGCGTCGGTGCCATTATTTTTCTCGACGATTTCATGCGCCAGCCGCACCAGGGTGCGCTCAATCTCCGACGAAGACATCAGGCGGGACTTTTCCCGCAGCAACGGAGTGGATTGCATGTCTTTGGCAGTCATTTTCATGTTCTCCGCTTGATCATACGAGTCCGATTCCCAGCGCACAAGCGCAACCATCACTCGGCTTAGGAAAATTTTTCTGAGGCGCTTCTTTTTTCAGAATTGCCGCAAAATCAAAGTTTTCATCCGCACCTACCATCGGGTGCCGGGCAGACTCATTACCAGGGATCTGAAGAAAATGATCAAGAAGGTGACGGCAAGGCCGAGCTCAAGACAGTTGAGGGCGGTCCGCTCACTGCGATCATGAAGGGTGGCAAGTACATATTGACCGATGAAAAAGGTGGCACGGCGATGATTACCATTCCGAATGTCATCCAGTCTAACGGGGTGATACAGTGATCAACGTGGTGTTGATGCCGAACTAAATCACCCACTCACCATTCTCTCTTGTGTGTTATTGAAAAGGCGTCCCCCAGTGGACGCCTTTTCTACCTTCAAAAATTCTTCATGGCCGGCCCAGGCTTCGGTGTAGGATGCGAAGTTATAAAGTCGCATTTGCATGGAGGCTACTGTGATGGTTCGCATTCTGAAGCGTCCAATTTTCACTGTTTCAGCGATCCTGATTGTCGCGATGTTTTCTACTCCGATATCTGCGAAATCGCATGACTATCCAATGCGGCTGCAGGTAATCCACTCTCGTTGGCATGGCCGCCATGGATGGATCGAGGGTTATGGCCACGGCAACCTTATGACCGGGCAGCCCGGAGCGCCTCCCAAACAAGGGATGGATTTCGAATATTCATGCAGTACCCCGGTTCGTCATACTTTCGCACCGGACACCTATCCGGCACGCTACGGCAAGAACAATCTGGAAGTGGTCGTGCTGCTGCCGGAATTGGGCAGCGACAAGCAAAAGGAATGCACCCTGAAAATCCAGATGAAGGATTTTGTCTACCAGGGAGGTCGAGGCGGCACATTGTGGTCTGTGCCGTTGGCAGGCGGGCAGCCAACCCAGATTCAGGAAGATGGGGGCACTGGCGGAAATGATCAGTAGCCTGCACTGAGCCGCTGTGGCAAGCAATGGTGCGATTTTCGTGTCCGGTTTCAGCCGCCGAGGGTGACGAATGGAAATCCGTGAAGCTGTTGCATCCGACTTCGGCGAGATCACCGCAATCTACAACGAGGTCCTCACCCATTCCACTGCGATCTACAGCGATCGACCGGCGACCGTGGAAGACAGACTGGCTTGGTGGCGAGCGCGACAGCAGCAGGGGTTTCCTGTGCTGGTTGCCACTGAGGGCACCGCGATCAAGGGATTTGCGACCTTCGGAGATTTTCGTTCCTGGCCCGGCTATCGATTCACGGTGGAAGGAACAATCCACATTCACGCGTCCGCGCGTGGGCAGGGGATTGGCAAAGCTTTGCTCGCAGAGCTGATTCGTCGAGCCACAGCCCTGGGCAAACATACAATGATTGCCGGAGTGGACTCCGAGAATCAGGCATCGATCAAATTCTTACAGCGGGCTGGATTTGTACAGGTCGCACACCTGCGCGAGGTGGGTTACAAGTTCGACCGATATCTTGACCTGATTTTTCTTCAGTACTTTCTCACGCCGCCCGCCCGCGAAGCACCCAATCGGAATCCTGCCTGAAGAAAGGTGCAGGCTCGTTTAAACGAGCCTGCCCGCTGCAATTGGAACTGCCTTCAGGCTACTGCTGGCCACCGCCGGGTGCACCACCACCGGCCGCGGCACCGCCTTGTCCGCCGAGGCTCCAGGAAGCCGAGAACAGATTTTGTCCCGCCGAGGGCGAGGCGCTCAGGATGGGTTCCACTCCGGCGAGCAATGTACATGCGGTCAGCGAACCGGGCGCGCCCTGGGTTGCGACGATCATCACCGCTTCGCCGCGATGCAGTTCCGACAACTGAATCACGGGAGTGCGCTGCAACATCTGCGAGATGTCCCCGCGGTGTCCTGCACCCGGCTCGGTCGATACCTGACCCGATGCGGGCTGAGCCGACGCGGATGGCATTGCCGCTGCGGACGGATGGCCTGTGCCTCCAGCGTGCGCATAGCCGCTCTGACCCTCATGGCCCGCAGAACCCGCCTTCAGGCGTGCCGCAATTGCTTCAGCCATTGTCGGGCTGAGCTTATGCAGCTGAGAATCCGCGTTCAGATGTATGACGACCGGCTTTTTCGTCTTGAAGTCTTTCACCGTCAGCGTGTTCGCAGCCGCATCCGTAGACTCCACCGAACCGGCAATATTGCGGAAGCTGCCGGCAACAATTTCTTCCGCCTGCATCTGTGTGCCGTCCGCGCTTCGATCTCCTCGGGCGCGTAGCTGGTCGCCGGGTTGGATTTGATCTAGAGTGGAAACCTTCGTATCGCTGAACTTGATGGAGCCCGGTGCATACATCCGGATCACCGTTTTAGGCGTCGTATGGATCGTCACCGTCGTGTTCAGGTGAGCAATCGTCACCGTGCCGGCCCCCGCATCGACAGATTTCACAATTCCGCCCATCCCGCGTCGCTGCCAGTCTTCTTCTTCGGCCAGGTGCTCCTTGGCAATGTCGGCCTCCCGCATGGCAATCACCAGGGTTGCGGTCGGACCTGATCCGTCGGCAGCAGGCCTCACTGCGACCAGCACGCGGTCGCCAGTGTTCAAATCTGTCAGGTGAATTGGCTTCGCGCCTGCAATCGTTTTTGCCCCCGGCGTCGTTTCCAGAATGCGTGCTGAGTCGGCAACCGTAACCGTTGTCGGTGCTCCAGAATCCGGCTTCACGGTCAGCGATTGACCTTTCACTGAAACCACCGATCCAACCAGGCGGCTCATGGTCGCCGGTTGGGTGCTGGCCTGTTGCGCCAGCAGGCTGCAAGCGGTTGGCAGCACGACGCCAGTCATTCCGCCGATCAGGACAAGTGAGCCGAAGAACCGGAGTGAGCCCATGGAAAACCTTTCTCCTTGCATGTCACAGGAGCATCCTGCGCACGCCTTTCTGTTTCTATAGAAGGTGACGTTCGATCCGCGCGAAGGTTTCACGAATCGAGCACATACTATACCCTTTTTGGATCAGTCGGCTATTCCACGCACGGAAACAGCGGTTGCGGCTTCTGGCTTGCCTGGCGCGCGTCAAGGGAACTTTGCGCTCGGTAGGGGCGTACTTCAATCCAGACAGGTTTCGATTGGAGTGAACACAATGACCTTGCCAACTCGACGGATGTTTCCAACATCAAGGATAATTCTGGCCGCAGCGATTCTCGCCGCTTGCAGCGCTGCCTGTGTGGCTCAGAATTCAGACGCGAAAAAGGATTCAGACTTTAACCTGGCGCTCCATGCCAACACTCACGTCACCGCTGCGGACATCGGACTGCCGGAATATCCCGGCGCCACACCCTATAAAAATCCAAACGACAAAGATTCTGACTCCGCGGTCGATCTTGGATTCAGCTTCGGCAACATACATTTCCTGGTGAAGGCCGCCAGCTATGTCACCCCCAATTCCCCAGCGCAGGTCCTGGCCTTCTATCGCAAGCCGCTGTCGCATTATGGCCAGGTTCTGGAGTGCGATCATGGGAAACCGGTGGGCCCGCTGACGGTGACGCGCACCGGACTCACCTGCAGCGATGACGCCGGCATCAACTCCGACTCCAAAGGCGATTCCTCCAGTGGCCACGAACTGCGCGCCGGCCGACCCACACGCTACCGACTCGTCGGGATTGATGAGTCGCATTCCGGGTCCACGCGATTCGGTATCGCCTACATCGAAATGCCCAAAGACGGCGATGGAAATAACCAGACCAACTAGCTTCGCTCGCCTATGATGGAGAAGATTCCGTGCGAGGCGAAAATGTTCCGGCAGACTCGATATCGAATTGACGTTCTGGCGTGTGAGTTAGGCAACACCGCCTTTGCACGCGGAGAAATTGCCTGATGATCCGGCGCTGGCTCGGTTGGCTGATTCGTTACTTTCCTGTCCTGGTCGCTGTTATTGTGCTGCTGTATATCGGAGATTGGGCGGTATTTCAGGTTCGCCTCGCGCACGGTACGGCCTACAGCACGGTTGAAGTCAATGAGTTTTTGGCTACCGCCTTGAAAGGGCAAAAGACGGAATATGACTTGATGGGAACCACCCAGGAAATATGCAGCCGCTCGATTTTTCCACAGAAGTGGAACCCTCCCTGTTGGTGGCTCAAGCGGCATACTTCCAGGTGGGAATAGCCGCGCAATTGTTTTCTTCAGGTTACAAATCCACTTGTTTCGCCCCGCCCACATTCAGGCGCAACTCCTTCCCCTGGCGGACGTCTAACTAGATATTGTCTCCGCAGCGGGCGTGTCATGATGCATCTTCCAAAACTTGAACGCCGGCCTGAACTGGATGCCTTGCGAGGGCTCTTCCTGGTATGGATGACGCTGACGCATCTTCCCACCCGCTTCAGCGACTTCGTCAATCAGCCGATCGGCTACGTCACCTCGGCGGAAGGCTTCGTGTTTCTCTCCGCGCTGCTGGTGGGGCGGCTCTACGTCCGCGAGTTGCTGCAGGACGAGCCTCGGGTTCGACGCAAGCTATGGAAGCGCTCGCTGAAAATCTATGGCTATCACCTGCTGCTGTTGGGTTTTGCGTTTACTGTGGCCGCGGCGGTCGCCGTCCACACCCACAAAGCAGCGTTGACCAATCTTCTCGACTTTTATCTGGCGCATCCAGGAGTCGCGATTGTGGGTTCCATCCTGCTGATTTATTGCCCGCCGCTGCTCGACATCCTGCCCATGTATGTCACCTTTCTTTTCTTCACGCCATTGGTGCTTTCGGCGTCGTGGCGCTATGGATGGAAAAAGATTCTGACAGCCAGCGGCGCGGTTTGGCTGCTGGCCCAATTTGGCCTGCGAGACCTGGCGCATAACGCCATCGTCAGCGTCACGCATCTTCGAATTCCGCTGCAGGAGACGGGAGCCTTCAACCTGTTTGCCTGGCAGGCGGTTTGGATTGCAGGCTTGTGGCTGGGCTCGAAGTCGGCCGTCGACGGGATTCCTCTGCGGAAAATCCCCAACTGGGGTGCGATTGTGGCAGCCGCTGTCTGCCTGTTCTTCGTGGGCGTGCGCCATAGCTGGCTGGGCCCGCACCTGACGCAACAGGCGCTGGGAATGTGGCTGGATAAGTGGCAGATCGGCCCGCTGCGCGTACTCAACCTGGTGTCTTTCATGGTCGTTTTTTACTGGCTGAGGAAATATCTTTTGCGTGCGGTCGCAATTGAACCTTTTCTGACCCTGGGTAAAGCCTCGCTGCACGTCTATTGCGCGCACCTGTTCTTCGTCTTCGCGGGGCTCGCGTTGCTCTATGGGGAAGTCGAGCAGCTCCACGGCATGATGGCGATTTCGCTGGTTGCGGTCACCTTCGCCGTGCTGATTCTGGTCGCATTGAATGAAGCCAGAAAACGGCGCCGGAACCGCGAAGCAAAATTGCGGCAACAAGCCGAGGCAGGTTCCATTCCTGCGCGCGAAGCCGCCTAGAAGCTGTCTCATACACTCGAAATCGCTCGATACGTCGGGTGTGAGACCCGCAATCAAAGCGGGCCTCAGGTCGTCGGCCGAAGTCTCGATGCTATATATGAGACAGCTTCTAACCATCCTTCTTTTTCTGCTGCGCCGCCCGCCGCTGCTTCACCCAGCCCGGCTTCACGGTTTGGCGGGAACGGCCAAGCGCCAGCGCCCCCGATGGAACTGGTTCCGTAATGCAGGAGGCTGCCGCAACGTAACTATCGTCTTCCAGCGAGACTGGCGCGACCAGAGTGGAATTGCTGCCGACAAATACGCGCTCCCCAATTTGCGTGGGATGTTTGTTCACGCCATCGTAATTGCAAGTGATCACGCCCGCGCCAATGTTGCTGCCGGAACCCACAGAAACATCGCCGAGATACGTCAGATGATTTGCTTTCGACTTCTCTCCAAGACGCGCATTTTTTGTCTCGACAAAGTTGCCGACATGAGCCTCGCGCCCAATCTGGCTGCCGGGACGCAAATGCGCAAATGGGCCGATGAAGGCGCCGTCACTGATCGTCGCCTCATCCAGCACGCAACCGTTGCGGATCAGCACGCCGTCGCCAATCTTCGAATCCTGAATCACGGAATACGACCGAATGCGACAATCCTCGCCAATCTGGGTCTTGCCCAGCAATTGCACAAACGGCTCCAGGATGGTGTCCGGTCCCACAGTGACTGCCGCGTCGATCACACAGGTTTCCGGCCGATGAATGGTGACGCCTTGCGCCATCAACTGGCGAGCAGCCTGCATGCGCAGCGCGCCTTCCAGCTCCATCATTTCGGCAATGGTGTTCGCGCCCAGCACTTCCGTTGCGTCGCCGATTTCATACGCCACAACGCGCTCGCCTGCCGCCCGCAGAATGGCCGCCATGTCAGTCAGGTAATACTCCCCGTGAGCATTGTTGGATTGCAGCTCATCGATATACCGATAGAGCGTGTCGATATGAAACACGTAAATGCCAGAGTTGATTTCTCCAATGTGCTGCTGGTCGCCGGTCAACGCTTTCTGCTCCACAATCGCGGCAACTTCCGGGCTGGTCGGCGATACGCGAACCACGCGGCCATATCCAAAAGGATTTTCCGGGCGCGTGGTCAGAATCGTCATCGCTGCCTTTTGCGCTTGATGAAAATTCCGCAAATCCTCGATCGTTTCTGGCCGGATCAACGGGACATCCCCGGAAAGCACCAGCAGATCGCCCATCCCGCAGACGGATTCCGCCAGGCACTGCACCGCATGGCCGGTGCCCAACTGCTGCGTTTGCAGCACAAAATGCGCACCTGTGGCGGCCATGCTGCGCTCCACCTCTTCCGCCTGATGCCCTACCACGATAAATACTTGATCCGGCGACGTGACCTTCAGAACGGCATCCAGCACATGTTGCAGCAACGGTTTTCCGGCGATCGAGTGCAGCACCTTGGCGCGTTTCGACTTGAGCCGCGTACCTTTTCCGGCGGCAAGAATGGCAGTGGCAAACGGTTGAGATTCCATAACGTACCCATCGTCTCACAGCTACGGGATCAAAATTCAGCATCGGGTGCGAACGGACCTAGTGTGCCTGACCCAGCCGCTCGGGTGTACGCTGTGGCAAAGGCTCGACGGTTCCGCGAATGACCTGCATCGAACCAGGAAAGATCAGGCCACGGAGCGGTCCGCGACCCGGGTCTGGCACAGGAGTGAAGAATGCATCCACGCCTTCAAATTGGTTTTCGAGCATTGTCCGGTTTACTCATGCTGAGTGTTGTCTGCGTCGTAGGATGTAACGGTTGCGGCTCCAGCAGCAATTCTGCAAGTACTACCGGGACAACCGGGTCCACCGGAACCACGGGCACGACTGGAACAACGGGTACCACAGGGACGACGGGGACAACCGGCAGCGGCGTGCAGGTGCTCACGTATCACAACGACAACACCCGCGAAGGCCAAAATACGCAGGAGACCGTTCTGACGCCGACCAATGTGAGCTCGTCCACCTTCGGCAAGGTTGGCTTCGATTCGACGGATGGAAAAGTGGATGCTGAGCCCCTATATGTTCCTGGAGTGACGATTGGCGGCGCGACCCATAATGTCCTGTATGTCGTCACGGAGAACGATTCCGCCTATGCCTTTGACGCTGACTCCGGTGCAGTTCTCTGGCATGTCTCTACCCTCGGGACCGGTGAAGTCGCAAGCGACAACAGGGGATGCGGTCAGGTCACGCCGGAGATCGGCATGACATCGACGCCCGTCATCGACCCCAAGGCAGGCGCGCACGGTACTATCTACATGGTTGCCGCCAGCAAGGATAGCAGCAGCAACTACCATCAACGCCTGCACGCGCTCGACATCACCACGGGGGCTGAGCAGTCCGGCAGCCCGGTCACGATATCGGCCACCTATCCCAGCACCGGACCGGAAAGCTCCAACGGCCAACTAGTCTTCGATCCCAAGCAATATAACGAACGCGCCGGACTTCTCCTGCTAAACGGTGTCGTGTATCTCGGCTGGTCGTCCCACTGCGATGACGAACCCTACACCGGTTGGCTGATGGGATACAACGAGAATTCGCTGGCGCAAACCAGCGTATTAAATCTGACGCCCAACGGCTCGGAAGGCTCCATCTGGCAGTCGGGCGCGGGGATGGCGGCAGATTCGTCGGGCAATATTTATTTCCTGGATGCCAATGGAAGCTTCGGCACCACGTTGAACTCCAGCGGAATGCCTGCGAATGGCGATTACGGCAATGCGTTCATGAAGGTCTCGACTGCCGGAAACAAGCTGACGCCCGCGGATTACTTCACCATGTCGAACACGGTGGCGGAGTCGAATGCCGACGAGGATCTGGGCTCCGGCGGAGCCATGTTGCTGCCGAGTGAAACAGATGCCTCCGGAACCGTGCGGCAGCTGGCGGTCGGCGCCGGTAAAGACGCCAACATTTACGTCGTGGACACCGGGAACATGGGCAAGTTCAATTCCGGCGGAAACACCATCTATCAGGAGTTGGGCGGAGCCTTGTCAGGCCAGGAATTCGGCATGCCGGCCTATTGGAATAACACCGTCTATTACGGCGGTGTGGGAGATTCGATTCGCGCCTATCCGATTTCGCAGGCGAAGCTGGCCACCACCCCGAGCTCGAAAACTGCACATCAATTTCCCTATCCGGGCGCAACTCCAAGCATTTCCTCGAACGGTACGTCGAATGGAATTCTCTGGGCCGTCGATAACAGCGTTCCGGCGGTTTTGTACGCCTATGACGCGACGAATCTGACAAAGGAACTCTACGACAGCAGCCAGGCAGCCGGTGGGCGCGATCAATTCGGCCCAGGGAACAAATACATCACGCCGATGATTGTGAATGGCAAAGTCTACGTCGGCACGCAGACCGGCGTCGCCGTGTTCGGACTGCTGCAGTAGTCCGGTGGTTTTCGCAAAAAAATCCCGTGCCGCCGCCGATTTTCACCTCCGACAGACACCTCGGATCCTAGGCCTATAAAATATTCGTCATAACGAGCATCGATTCCAGAATCCACGCATCCATAGTAGGCAGAAAAGGAGAAACACCTATGCCGCCCATCACCTACGAAATTGATTCGACCCACTCCGCCGTTCACTTCAGCGTCCGCCACTTGATGGTTTCCAACGTGCGCGGGGAATTCACCAAGCTTTCTGGCACAGTCAAATTCGATCCCGAAAAGCCCGAAACGTCTTCTGTCGAGGTCACCATCGACGCCAACTCCATCAGCACCCGCGATCCGCAGCGCGATGGGCATCTGAAGAGCGCGGATTTTTTGGATACAGAGAAGTTTCCCACGATCACGTTTCGCAGCAAGAAGGTTGAGGTTGAGCCAGGCGGCGGAAAAGTCACCGGCGATTTGACGATTCACGGAGTCACGCACGAGATCACTTTGGACGTGGAAGGCCCGTCGCCAGAAATGAAGGATCCCTGGGGCAAGCAGCGCATTGGCGCGTCTGCCACAGCCAAGCTCAGCCGCAAGGAATTCGGCTTGACGTGGAACGCGGCCCTGGAAACAGGTGGCGTAATGATTGGCGACGAAGTGAAGATCACCCTAGATGTTGAATTTGTCCGCGGGTAACTCGCTTCGATCGGCGGGCGTTCAGCGCCCACGTCTTCTACCGCGGCGGACAAGACGTGGGCATCCACATCGCTGAAATAGGTGGCTCGTCGAAACGCGCCCAGTTATCCTTCGCCTCGCCTGCACGAATTGCGGAGCCATTCTCCCACTGCGAACAAAGAGGAAGCCGCATGGACCATTCCTTCGGTGAAGAATGAATTGACACCTGTTTTGTGGAACCTTAGGCTGAATACATGGAAGTACATCTCACCCCGGAACAGGAAGGGTTTGTGCGACAAGCCATTGCCTCGGGCAGGCTTCGACGCGAGGAAGACGCCCTGCAGGAAGCGCTTGCACTCTGGGAAGTGCGGGAGCGAAACCGGGTAGAGATTTTGGCCGCGCTTGACGAGGCTGAGAACGATCTAGAATCCGGATGCTTCCGCGATTATACCGACGCATCGCTCTCACAGTTG
>DATJUD010000130.1:0-5377 GCA_035502695.1 Acidobacteriaceae bacterium | reverse complement strand
GTACGTGCACTATATCAGGATCTCCTTCTGGTTGGGCAGGACCGCGCACAACGAAGGAAATCTTCGGATCAACCTAACGAACCATCCGTCTTAACCATGGCAGAATCGGAAAGGTTCTAAATCTGAAGGGAATCAAATCCCACGAACGCTACAACCTTATCTGCGATTATGGGCTGGCTTTACGGCCATTGTCAAAATTCGACATTGCCGGTTGTCGTTTTTCGACAGCGGAATTTCGACGTAAGCCGCGAAGTTAAAAGGCGGAAGGCTCAGGAATTGCCCGCCAAAATTTCTCACTTCGCGGTCGTCTCAGAACGGCGGCATGCCCACAAGAATTCGAGTTTAGTGGGATACGTCCCCTCCCCAGGAAAACTGCATGCCGGTTCGAAAACTAAACGGCAGTCCTGGGTAGCCCAGTGCCTGCTGATAATGCTGGCTCAACAGGTTATCGAACACCGTGTAGTTGGAAATGTGCCGGTTGATCCGGAGATGCGTGGTCAAGCCGAGAATCTGATAGGCCGGATCAAGATTTTGATTCGGCAGCAGCAAAGTCGTCCCTCCGTTGGCATCGGTCAAGAAGGTGCTGTCGTCTCGCCGGCCGACAAAGCTGCCCGTCATCTCCGCATACCAGCGACTGCGCGCATAGATCAGCGCGTAGCTGCCGCTGTGCTTGGCACGACGAAAGGGGCGATTGCCGACCAACGGCGAGTAAGCTCCAATCGGCGTGTTGGGATACTTGGGGTTGTAGGACGGCGACGCGTTGTCGCTAGAAAATGACTTGTTCACGGTCGAGTTTAACAGTGTGTATCCGCCGCGGACGAACAAGCGATCGGTGATGCGATATTCCGCGCTGGTTTCAACTCCCTGAGCATTGAAGCTGAGTGAGTTGATGTACGCCCCATAAGAGGTGTTGGCAATAATCTGCTCCACCGCCGGGGGTACGCCTAGTTGCAGAAGTTCTGGCGCATCTACAAACTCAATTTGATTGGTGAAGTTGTTGTGATAATAGCCGCCGTGCAGCAGTGCGCGAGTTCCAAACATGTGCTGGTCGACACCGGCTTCGTAGGTACTGGTTTGTTGCGCACCCACCTGCGTAATCCCATGCTGCGTGATCAACTGCTGGCCGTCGGGAAGTGACTTTAAGACGTCATAAATGGAACCGTTTTGCTCCGCGATGGTCGGCTCCAAAATTCCCTGCGAATAATTGAATCGAAGTTTGGTGCCGCTGAGAAGTCCGGCAGCAGTTGGCTTGGAAAAGTAGTATGCCGCCGTGGCGTGAGGCGTGGGTTGAAAACCGAACACCGTGTAATCGGGCAGGTCGGCGCCGGCGCTGTAGTACAAGCGATTCGCCAGATTCCCAGAGGTCTGCACGATCGTATCGTAGTTGCCTCGATGCGCGGTCTGCGGAAAATAGTCATAGGCGGTATAGCCGCGTTCCGACTGATACCGAAACGCTGCAAAGGCAGTGAGTTTATCGCTGCTTTTGTAATTTGCCTGGCCGTAGAAATAGTCCTGATTGGTCAGCGTGCCGTTTGTTCCTGGATAGGTCTGATTGGCGCAGGAATAGAATGCCTGTCCGCTAGCGCTGGTTCCATTGGCGCCGAAAATCGTCACTTGCTTGCCCAGGTATTCCGGCTGCCCTGGATTTCCCAGATCGTCATAGCAGTTGAAGTTGTTGGGATTGTTCGTCAGAATGCCGACCGGCCCCGGATCCGTATTCAGAGAGCGCAAGCGAACCAGCCCGTACTGCGCTGTCATATCCAGCTTGTCGCTGGGACGATCTTCGATGACAGCGCTGCCGTATAAATCGTGTTCTTTCAAATACTGCACGTCAGGAATGCCGTAAAACAAAATGGCATTTGGCTCACCGGTCGACGCCGAAATGCGATGCGCAGTGGCCCGCACCTGAACATGCGGCGTCAAGGCATATCCCAGATTGGCGACTGAAGAAACATTGTGAAACGTGCTGTTCGGATAGCTGTTTGAAGTATCGATGCGCGCGAAATCTCCAAAATAATCGAAGGCATTGTGCACGCCGCCCAGCGACGCTTCCTGATGATATGTTCCGAAATTGCCGGTATCGATGGCATACTGCAGCAGAGGTTTAGCCGTGGTTCCGCGCGCGGTTGTCAGCGCAATGACACCAGACGAAGCATTGGCCCCATACAGCGCGCTGTCGGGTCCGCGATAGACTTCTGCCTGGCTGATGCCGTTGGCTGCCAGATAGGCGAAGTTCACCCCGCCGCCAATATCATTAATAGGAATGCCATCCAGCAAGACGTCCGTTTCGTTGGAATTGCCGCCCATTTCAAAGAGTGATGTTGCCGCGCCCCGCTGCCCGGTGGTGGTGAACTGCAGGCCGCTCACCAGACGCAGCGTGTCCTGCATGTCGAGCGTGTACGGGTATAACGACTGATCGATCACTGTCGTCGAAGCGCCGGATTGCGTCTCTGGTGTCGGAGTTCCGTTCGCGGTGACGGTGACCTGCTGCTGCAATTGGCCAAACTGCATCGCCACATCGGCATAGGAAGTCTTGTTCATCGCAACGTAGATATCGTTGCTCTGAGTGGCGTTGAAACCATTGGCAATGACTCGCACGTGATAGCGTCCAGGCTTGTAGACATACACAATGTAGTGTCCACGGCCATCAGTGCGTCCATGGGACTGAAGCATCACACCCGTGGGCGTCATGATGTCGACGCGCGCGTTATATACCGGAGCGCCAAGCGGATCGGTCACAACTCCAGTCACGGTTCCTGCGATCGTTCTCTGCTGCACGGGAGCAGCGATTAATGGCGTCGACCGCAGAAGCGGAGAGAAAAAGAAGATTGTCAGCGCAAAAAGCAGCGACATGGATGGAACGGTACGCCTGCGCCGAACTGCACCAAAGAAAAACAATAATCGAGTCATTCGATATCCCCTCGGATGGTTGCATGAAGCCGGTCTCCTGACTCACGCTTCTTCAAGCTTGGGCACCTTCCCAGACGTTGCTGTCCAGTGGTTGCCCGCCATGGCGGGCGTTGCCCTGCTCTCGCGCTTACAGTTACGGGGTAGTGGCGGAATTGCACCGCGCTTCCCGACACTTCATGGTTGGTCGAAACAGTACGCCAGCCGCGAAAATATGCAGCCCAACGCCGGACATCGCGCACTCCTTCGCGAACGAAGAAATACGCGCAGCAAAAACGTACAACCACATTCGAAAACCGGGAATGCGTCGACCAGCCGAGGTTTGGCTGGAGCGCGCTCCCTTCGGTCCTCCCATCGAGACCGAAAGACAGCTAAGACGTGACCCTGGCCGGTCTCCTGACTTACGCATCGATTGAGCTTGGCGAACCTTCCCAGACGATCGCCGTCCAGTGGCTGCATACAGCCCTGCCTTGCTCTCCGCGCTTACAGTTACGGGGTAGTGGCGGAGTTGCACCGCGCTTCCCGAACACCAAAGGCCAGAGCGTTGCCCACACGCGTGCGGGCAACAACTCTATTGAGATATATATCGGGATCGAATCTCCCCGTCAAACATCGGGGAGGAAACAGGGGGAGGACCGGCTTGCGGACAAGGCAAACCGGCCGCGCAGCAATTGCACAGCCGGCTAGGAAGATTGCATGCGATGGATGGCGTCCGCTCTCTTATTTCCTGACGTGACTGGCGACAATCATGTCTTGAATTTTGTTGTAGACGTTTCGCGGCAAAATGCCTTTGCTTACAAGCTGATTTTTGGAGCTATAAGGACGGCCGGAAACAATTCGCTGGGCATAGGTATCGCCGACGCCGGGCAATGTTCTGAGTTGATTGACCGATGCGGTGTTAATGTCCATTGGGCCCATTTTCGTCGCCGGTGAAGCCGATGGACCGTTTTTGACCTGACCGGTTGGAGAGAGCCCCCAGGTTGCGGGCATTGCGGAGAGCGCAACAATAAGACCCGCGCCACAGAGAATGTGACTTAATCGTTTTTGAAGGTGCATCGTGATTCCTCCCATTGGATCTGAAATTGCCGTTGCAACAACACGTTATCCATCGTAGGTAGCGACGTCAATCGGAAATGTCGGTAGCGGCGAAAATTTCTTCATCTGGTGAAATTGAGCCATCTCTCCACTCAAGCCCGCGGTTGCACCACCCTGGTAGATACTGGTCTATAACGATTCAGACCTCGAAGCTCCGGCGCCCAGCTTGACACAGCACCGTCTTGTTTCTTATCCTCAACCCATGCAGATAACGCCGCTCCATCGCCACCATCACCATCATCATCACGTGGCGAACGTGTCAGCGGACCAATCTGAGCAGGATTCGTAAGATCCTCAACAAGTTCAGAAAGCCACCGTCCCGCTGATGCGAACCGCATCCGCGGGCTTTTTATTTTCATCCACAGGATACCGATAAGGACGATTCAAGATGAGCGAAATAGTCACATCGAACCCCGAAATTGACTTTACGAAGCTGGACGGACTTGTACCCGGCATTGTGCAGGATGCAGCGACCGGGCAAGTGCTGATGGTTGGATTCTTGAATGAAGAAAGCTACCGCAAAACCCTCGAAAGCGGCTTTGTCACCTTTTGGAGCCGCACCCGCCACAAGTTGTGGATGAAGGGCGAAACCAGCGGTAACCGCCTACACATTACGGAGGCAGCCACGGATTGCGACAATGACACGCTGCTGTTTCGCGTCGTGGTTGAAGGCGACGGGTTGGTTTGCCACGAAGGAACCGTCAGCTGCTTTACCAAGCCGGTCGCGATGCCCGCTTCTACCGCGACCGCCAAAGAAAGCGAGACCCGAGCATGAGCCAGAAATTGCGATTTGGAATTCCGAAAGGCAGCCTGCAAGACGCAACCATCGCCTTGTTTGAGCGTGCCGGATGGCGCATCTTCGCCAACGGACGCTCCTACTTCCCTGGCGTGGACGATCCTGAGATTGAGTGCATGCTGATTCGCGCCCAGGAAATGGCTCGCTACGTGAATCATGGCGCGCTCGACGCGGGACTGACAGGAAATGATTGGGTTACAGAGAGCGGCCTCACCGTTGAGGCTATCGCCAGCCTTACCTACTCCAAACAAAGCCGGCAGAAGGTTCGCTGGGTGCTGGCCGTGCCGGAGGATTCGCCTTATGAGCGTGCCGAGGATCTGGCAAACAAGATCATCGCGACCGAGCTTGTCGAAGCGACCAAAAAATATTTTGCCGGCAAGAACGTTCCGGTCCAGGTGGACTTCAGTTGGGGTGCCACTGAGGTGAAACCTCCGGTACTGGCCGACGCTATTGTCGAAGTGACGGAAACCGGAAGTTCGCTGCGGGCGAATCGACTTCGAATTCTGGAAACGGTGCTCGAAAGCGAAACCCAGTTGATTGCGAACACGACAGCGTATAAAGATCTCTGGAAAAAAGACA